>DAIRFU010000367.1:0-7140 GCA_036794935.1 Kofleriaceae bacterium
ACGCGCAACGTCCCCGTCAGCATCGAGTTTGGCCCGGGCGGTCCGCGCATCCGGTTGCTCGTTGGCGACGATGCTGCGATCGAGAGCTTGCCGCCGGCCTCGATGGAGCGTACGCGCTCACGTTGGCTGGTGTTCGCGATCGCCGGTGCGATCGTGCTCGTGCTGATCGGAATCGTGCTGAGTCAGTGCTAGGCAAAAAGTCGGGAACATAGGTGCGAACCCTCGAATGTTCTGCGAGAATTTGCGTGGGATGAACTGCCCCTCGTGTAGTTCGCCGCTAGAGCCCAATGCCCGGTTCTGCGGTGTGTGCGGGTACCGGCTGCAGGCGAGTCGTCCACCGCCTGGCGGCCACGCAGGTGCGCCCGGCGCGCGCGCGATCGGCGGCGCGTCGCAGGCACCTTCGCGCGTGAGCACGCCGCCGGCCGGTACGCAGCAGCCGCGCCCGCGCCCCTCGGCCCCGCGGCTCCGGCCGATCGCACGCAAGGGCGACGACATCTATCTCGAGGCCGTGCTCAACAACCGGTTCAAGGTCGAGTCGAAGATCGGCGAGGGCGGTTTCGGTGCGGTGTATCGCGGCGTGCAGCTCGCGACCGGTCGCAAGGTCGCGCTCAAGCTGTTGCACCCGGAGATGACGAAGGACGAGAACCTCGTCGCGCGCTTCCGCCGCGAGGGCATGGTGCTGTGCAATCTGCGCGACGCGCACACGATCACCACGTACGACTTCGATCAGACTCCCGACGGCACGCTCTACATCGCGATGGAGCTGCTCGAGGGCAAGAGCCTGCACCAGACCTTCCACGAGCAGGCGCCGCTCGAGTGGCGCCGCATGTTCAAGATCCTGATCGAGATGTGCAGCTCGCTCGCCGAGGCCCACGCGCAGGGCATCGTGCACCGCGATCTCAAGCCCGAGAACGTCTACCTCGAGAGCCGGCTGGGGAACCCCGAGTTCGTCAAGATCCTCGACTTCGGCATCGCGAAGGTGATGCGCGGCGAGTCGATCGATCCGCAGGCGCCACAGCTCACCGCCACCGGCCAGACGCTCGGCACGCTCGAGTACATGTCGCCCGAGCAGCTGATGGGCAAGCAGCTCGATGGCCGCAGTGACGTCTACGCGCTCGGCGTCGTCGCGTACGAGATGATCACCGGCCGGCTGCCGTTCCCCGACGCGAAGGGACCGGCGGGCCTCATCACCGCGCAGCTCAAGCAGACGCCGCCGCCGCCGTCGCAGGCGAACCCGAAGGCGAACCTGCCGCCGGCCGCGGACCGCGCGATCCTCAAGTGCCTCGAGAAGGACAAGAACAACCGGCACGCTGACGTCACCCACCTCGCGCACGCATTGCAGGAGGTGATCGACGCCGCGCGCGATCACGGCCACGCGATCGCGACGCCGGTGCCATCGGCCAACGCGTCGGGCCGGCTGTCCCCGCAGAACCTCGATCTCCTCGAGACGCGGCGAGGTGACATGCCGCTCGTCGCGCCTCCGCCGATGCCGGGCGGCGTGCACGCGCGTCCGCCGGGCACGCCGGTCGGCGGCATCCCGATGCTCGATCCGATGCGGCCCGGCGCGGTGCCGTCGACGCCGTACCCGCAGGCGGCCCCGAACCACGCGATCGAGCACGTCGCGCCGCTCGCGTATCCGCAGGCGCAGCCGGGCATGTACCCGAGCGGCAGCACGACCGAGGTGTCGGCGACGGCTGGCTCGACGAAGTGGATCTGGTGGGTCGTCGTGCTGCTCGCGCTCGGTGCCGGTGCGGGCGCGGTGCTCGCGCTCGTGATGCAGCGCTAGTGACGCCTTAGCGATCGAGGAACGCGCGCGCGCGCTCCTCGCCGACCGGATCGTCCGCGCCAAGATCGATCCACGTCTGGAACAGCCGCCGCGCGCCCTCGATGTCGCCGCGCGCCTGCGCGATCACCGCCTCGAGCTCGATCGCCTCGGGCAGGTCCGGCGCCCGCGCCCGCGCCCGCGCACATGCCTCGGCCGCACGGCCGTGCTCGCCGCGCAAGAGCGCAGTCCGCGCGGTGCGCAGGTACGCGCGCGCCGCCGAGAGGTTCGCGACCCGATCGGGCTCGGCGTTCGGCTCGGGCAGGATGTCGGCGGGCGGCACCGGGCGATCGCCTTCGCCGCGAAGCTCGTGGCGCAGGTCGAACGAGCGCATGCGGCCGGCCGCGCTCGGATCGGCGACCCACAGCTCGAGCGACTGCGGATCGATGATCGCGACGTGGCGCGCGCGGCCGTCGTCGATCACACCGCGGTGGCCGGCGGGCCTCGGCACGTCGTCGATGCTGCGCCGGTCACGGAGCACCGCCGCCATCGCGGCGACGTCCGGTAGCGGGGCGCGGACCAGTCGCGCCGCGCGCTCGACGCGCGACACCGTCGGCAGCACGCGGCGCGCGCGATCGTTCTCCGGATCGGAGGCGAGTGCGTTGGTCGTCAGCACGTCGCCGAATGCCGGCAGCTTCGGGGTGCGCTCGACGATCGCCTTGCTCGGCGTGCGCTCGACGATCGCCCACTTGCCGGTCCTGCCCTCGGCGATCACGATCAGCGCCGCGCCGAGCGTCGGGGTCTGCTCGACGAGCTTGATCGCGTCGTCGAGCGTCCTGGCCTGCTCGAGCACGGCGCGGGCGAGCAGCGCGATCGGGCGCGCGCTGCGCGTCGGTCGGACGTCGCCGGTGCGCGCGGGATCGACCATCACCGCGATGCCCTCCGCGTTGATCCCGGTGACGACGCCGGCCTGGCCGGGCCACCCGACCGACGCCCACGCGAGCTTGCCGGCCGGCTTGACGAGCTCGACCACCGGCACCGCGGAGTCGCCGCCGTCGGCGAGACCCGAGAGGTCGAAGGTGCGGCCGATCCACACCCGTGGGGGCATCGGCGCCTGCTGGCCAATCACGGTCAGGCTGTGCGCGAGGCTGTGTCGCTCGGCCTCGCCGCTGCGCCGGGCCGGCGCACCGACATCGAGCACGGCCTGGCTGCGCAGCACGTCCTCGAATGCGAGCGCGATGCCGCTCGCCGCGGCGCCTCGCGTCATCCCGGCGATGACGCGGCGGTCGGCCTCCGAGAGCCCGTCGTCGATGAAGCGCCACTGCCAGGCCAGCCGCATGTTGTGGGTGAGCCCGCCGAGCATGCCGTCGTCGGAGACCGTGGCCTCGACCGAGGGCTTGGCGGCGCGGATCACGGGGCCGATCAGAGGTGCGAGCAGCCGGCCATGCGCGGCGCCGATCGCGTGCGCCTCGCCGTGCGTGCGCAGCACCGCGATGCCGCCCAGCCACTGCAGCGTCGAGCCGTCATAGGAGAGCAGGGGCGGCGCTCCCGGCGCGAGCTGGGTCGCGGTGATCTCGCCGTGGACCTCGCCACCCGGGACCTCGTAGGCCACCGAGCGCCGGTAGATGAACCATGCCACCACGAGGACCACCCCGAAGAGCGCGAGCGCGATTCCCGCCGCACGCCAGGGGCGCGGGAATGCCGAGCGGCGGCCGCCGATCACCAGGTCCGGCATGATGCGTCGAGGTAGTACCTCGACATGCGAACGGGTGCCAGCGCGCGACGCGTGTGCGCCAGGAGTTCCGCGTTGACCGCTATAGGGGCGATTGCTAGCCTTCGTGAGCGGCTCGTGTGATGTCCGGACCACCGTCGGCGAGCGTGACCTTGGCAGCGGCGGAACCGCTGCTGTTCGCCGTGATCGCATTGCTCATCCTCGTGATCGCGGACCTCATCGCGATGGCGCTCGTCGTTCGCAGGCGAGGTCGGCCGTTGCCCGAGCCGGTCGGCCAGCCGGTGCACGTGCCCGCGGTGGCCGAGCGAGCACCGCCGCGGTCGCGCCCGCGCTCGTCGGTGATGCGCGGCGGTGGTGGTGGTGGTGGACTCGCGGTCGCGACGTCGAGCGCGATGGTGTGCCCGACGTGCCGCACCGAGTATCACGGGCTCGCGTACTGCACGCGCGACGCGCGCCGGCTCGTCCCGCCCGAGGACATGCTGGCCGGCCCGTTGCGGGCGGTGGCGAGTGGCAAGAGCGCGGGCCTCGTGTGCATGGCGTGCCGGCGCGCGTACGAGCCGGGCCTGCGCAGCTGTCCGCACGACGGTAACGAGCTGGTCCCGCTGCCGGTCTACAACGCGACGCGGCCGCGTAGCCGGCGCAACTCGACCGAGCCGGCCGGGGTGATCGCGCGCATCTGTCCGGTGTGCGGCGCGAAGTACGACCTCAACGCGCGCTTCTGCGGCCACGATGCCGGCGAGCTCGTCGTGATCAACTAGATCGTCTCGACGAACTCGACGCGGCGCGGGACCTTGTACGGCGCGAGGTTGCGCGCACAGTGATCGATGATCTCCTCGGCGCCGCACTTCTGCTTGGTGACGACGCGCGCGACGACCATCGCACCGGCCATCGGATCGGTCACGACCGTGGCCTGGGCGGCCTTGATCTTCGGGAACGCCTCGAGGCAGCCCTCGACCTCGCCGAGCGCGACGCGCTTGCCGTCGACCTTGACGACATCGTCCTCACGGCCGGTGATGCAGAGCCGGCCGCTCTTGTCGAGCTTGCCGAGATCGCCGGTGCGCAGCCAGCCGCCCTTGTCGATCGAGCCGATCTGCGCCTTGCCCGCGCCACGGACCACCGGCTTGTCCTCGGCGTCGAACGGGCCGATCGACTTGGGGGAGAGCGTCTTGCTCTTGACCCAGATGAGGCCCTCCTTGGCACCACCGGACTTGCCGTCAGGCGACGTGATCTTCACCTCGACACCCGTGATCGGCTTGCCGACCGTCGTCGGATGCTTGCCGGTGTCCTCGAGCGCGACCGTGGCGGCCTCCGTCGAGTGATAGCAGCTGAGGATGCGAATGCCGTACTCGCTGAAGAAGCTGTCGGCGACGGTCTGATCGAGACGCGAGCCGGCCGCCAGGTAGCGCGGCTTGCTGAGCTCGAGCTTCTTCGCGGTCGGCAGCTTCGCCATCTCGGCGTACATCGACGGCGTGCCGGGCAGCACGTCGACCTCGTGCTCGCGCACGAGCTTGCCGATACGGCGTGCCGAGATCTCCTCCTCGAGGAACATCGTGCAGCCGAGCTTGAGGGTCGGCAGAAACCCGAGGTCCCAGCCGTAGGCGTGGAACAGCGGCACCGCGACGAGCACCTTGGTCTTGTCGGTCATGCCGAGCGCGTCGATCGCGTGATCGACGGCGGCCACCGTGTTCTTGTCGGTGCGCAGGACGCCCTTCGGATCGCCGAGCGAATCGGCGGTGAACAGAACGGCGATCGGATCGACGCCGTGATCGGGCGGGTTACGCTTGTAGACCGAGCACGTCAGCAGCGTGCCCTGCAGGCGGCGGCGGACCTCGGCGGCATCGGCGTTCGGCTGGGGCGGCGGCTGGCCCGGCGGCGTGGTCGGCCGCTGGACGCGCGAGCGCGGCAACGTCGACGGTGGCACCGGCGCGCTCGTACCGTTCGCGCTGATCGAGCCCTCGCTGCCGCGCGGACGGGTGACCAGCGCACGCAGCGGCGCCGCGGCGAGGATGAGCTCGAGCTCGCGGCCACCGGTCGTCGGATCGATCGGCACGATCGCGGCATCCAGCTTGGACAGGGCAAGTGCGAGGATCACGAAGTCGGGCACGTTGCCGAGCATCAGCCCGACCCACGCGCCCTCCTTGATGCCCATGCTCTTGAACTCCTGCGCCCGCCGGTCGACCCGGTGCAGCAGCCCTCGCCACGACAAATAGTTGTCGCGATAGACAACGGCCTTGTTGTTGCCCTGGACCTTTGCTGCTTTCTTGAGCCAGTCGTAGAGAAGGGTCATCGAACCTCGTACTGCGCCTCGACGGTGGATCGGCCTGCACCCACCCGGAAGAGATCGGGGCCGCCTGCACTGTACCAGGCGGTTTCAGGGGCCTCAACGTCGAGTGCGGGCTTGATTTGACCTCCATTCTGGGCCACGAAGTCAGCCTCATGCCCGCCGCCCCCAGGCCCCAGACCGACGAGCCGCCCGATCCGGCACAGGCCGAGGGCTGGGCGCTGCTCGACGGCCTGCGCCGGCGGATGGACGAGCAGGCGAACCAGAGCCGCAAGACCCAGAACGAGGTCCGCCAGCTCGCCGATTCGATCGCGGCCATGGTCGACCAGCAGCGCAAGCGCTCGCGCTGGGTCAACGTCAACTCGTTCGCCGCCTACGTGATGTTCACGCTGCTCTGCGGCGGCGCGTTCTACTTCCTGTACCAGAGCCGCGCGCACGACCTGGTCGCCGAGCGCGACCGCGTTCGCAGCGAGCGCGACACCGCGGTCCATCGCGCCGACGCGGCCCTGAAGCACACCGCCGCGCGCGATGCCGCCGACGCCACGGCCTGGCAGGCGTACGAGCTTCTCCAGGCCGGCAAGCGCGACGCCGCCGCGAAGAAGCTCGTCGAGCTCCAGGGCGCGCCGCTGTCGAAGTTCGAGCGCACCGTGCTCGAGACCAAGGCGCGGGAGGCCGAGGTCGTCCAGATCGATCTCGCGCTCGAGGGAGCGGCTGCATCCTTCAAGGCCGGCCGCCACGCCGAGGTCGTCGCGCCGCTGTCCGCCGCGCTCGCGCTCGATCCGAGCGGGCCGCGCGCGCCGCTCATGCACTACTACCTCGGCGTCGCGGCCTCGAAGGCGAGCGACTACGACGGCGCGATCGCGCACCTGCAGGCGGCCGTCGATGGCAACGTCGATCTCGAGGACGCGCGCTTCCAGCTCGCCTCGGTCCTCGATCGGGCAGGGCAGTGGGGCAAGGCGAAGATCGAGTACGACCGGTTCGCGACCGCGCACCCGACCTCGAGGCACACGTGGTACGCGACGCGGCGCGGAGGTGCGCTGTCCCGGATGCCCGCGGTCCGGCCGGCCAAGGCCGCGCCGGCGACCCCGGCGCCCGCGAATCCCGCGCCCGCCAGACCGGCGCCGAAGACCGCACCCGCGCCGAAGCCTGCGCCCGCGAGCGGCGCGTCCACGAAGCCCGCACCGGCGAGCGGCATGTCCGCGAAGACCGCCGCCGGCAACCAGACCGTGTCGCCAGCGACGGCATCCGCTGGCGGCGCGATCAGGACCGCGCCCTCCGGCGCCACGACGTCGCCAGCGCCTGCCGAGTCCACCGCGGCGTCCTCGGGAGCCGGCGAGCCCGCGCCTGCCGCCTCCGAGACCGGCG
>DAIRFU010000368.1:0-7138 GCA_036794935.1 Kofleriaceae bacterium
GAGCGCGTTCAGGTACGTCGGCAGTGTCGCGACGAGCGTCTTGCCTTCACCGGTGCGCATCTCGGCGATGCGGCCGTGGTGGAGGACCATGCCGCCGATCAGCTGGACGTTGTAGTGGCGCATCCCGGTCGTGCGCACGCTCGCCTCGCGGACCACCGCGAACGCGTCGCACAGGATGTCATCGAGCGAGGCGCCGTTATCGAGCTTCTGCTTGAGCTCGCCGGTGACCGCCTTCAGCTCGGCGTCACTCTTGGCCTTGTACGAGGCTTCCAGATCATTGATCCGGACCACGTTGGGTTGGAGCTTGTTGAGCTCGCGCTGATTCTTGCTACCGAAGATTCTCTGAATCAGTCCCATAACCAGACCGGGTGTGTACCATTTCTCGCCCGGTCAAGCCGCGCGAAAGGAGCGCAGGAAGCTCCACAGATCATTCCGGTAGTCGAACCTGGTCAAACAGGTAGCGACCCGCCGGTGGTCCTCGTCGAGGATCTCGGCGGGCAGGGTGGTGAAGGACTCGATCGGCCGCAACCAGGAGATGTCCTTCTGACCGACCATCTCGTAACGCTTGCCGTCGTCGGCCACGAACGCCAGCTCGTAGCGGATGATGCGCTGGCCCAGCGGCCGGATCACGATCGTGCCCTCGACGTCGGCCGACGTCGCCCGCGGCGGGGCCGAGATGATGCCGTGGATGCTCGCGCGCCCGTTCGCGAAGTGCTCGCGGGTCGACGCCGCGTGCGCCCGGATCTCGAACTTGAACGGATGCTTCGCGCCCGGCTCGGCATCCCACTCGACGGTCCCTGACATCGTCTCGGCGAACTCGAAGCCCATGCGCCGAAGGGTACCCGAAAATGCGAAGCGCCCCGAGGTGGGGCGCCACGCGACCAACAGGACTGAAACAGGCGCGGGTCAGGGCGTCGCGTCGGTGCAGCTCGCGAACACGTAGCTGTCACAGGTGCAGCCGGTGTCGCCCGCCTGGCACGCCGTGCCGTCGCCCTTCTTGCAGTTGATGCCGTTGACGGTCTCGGCGCAGTCCATGCGCGCCAGGCAGCTCGACTCGTCACCGATGTGGCCGCACGACGGGTTCACGTCGCAGGCCGCGATCGGGCGGCACTCGCCGGTCCAGCAGCCGCCGAACAGCTCGGCCACCTGACCTGCTCCGCAGTTCGGCTCGCCCGTGGTGCACGTCATCGGGTCCGGCTCGCCACCGCAGGTGCCGGCCGGATCCTCGCCCGCCATGCACGTGCCGCGCGTCTCGTCGCACCAGCCAAAGCCGTTGGCGACCGCGGTCTCGTCATCCGCGCACACGCAGCTCGCCACGCAGCTCTGGTCGGGGCCGCAGTACTGACCCTGGGCGCAATCGGAGTCGGCGCCGCAGGTGTTGGGCGGGATCGGCTCGCAGCTCGAGCGGTCCTCGTTACAGGTGTAGCCGTCGCCGCAGTCGCTGTCCTGCGTGCAGAAGCCGGCCTCCTCGCAGGTGCCGTTCGCGCAGTAGCAGCCGGCCGCGCAGTCGGTGTTGTCGGTGCACTCGAAGCCACCGCCACCATCCATACCGCCGCCGCTCCCGGTGCCCTGGTCGGGGCAGGTCGGGCTGACCCACTCGCAGTCGTCGCTATCGCACGTGTAGTAGCCGTCCGAGCCGCAGTACGTCCAGCTCGTGCCGCTGTCGTGCTCGTCGCCGAAGTACAGCGCGCAGCCAGACATGACGGTCGTCGTCATGGCGACCAGGAGACCGAGAGAGAGATTCTTCATGGGGATCGTTTCCTTGGGTGGGGCGTGCGGTACCGGGTTGCCAAAGCAGACCTCGTGCCACAAAGGCAACGGGATCGAACTGCTGGACATTGCATCAACGCATCGACACGCGAGCCGGGTCTGTTGGGAATTGCCGCCGGATGTCTGACAAAAATGCCCGAAATAACGCCAGCGACGGGGGAAGGACTCCACACTCGCGATCGTGGTTGCCGACGTGGGGCAATGTCATCGCGCCATCGACCTTCGTGCTCCCGATGGGCGGTGTGAACAGCGAGCTACACCACCTGTGGCCAGGTGATACGGCAGGGGCCGGTAATCCTACGCGGGATCATCGACGGCATGGATGGTCTCGCGGAGCCCGAACCGGGGCCGGAACGCGAGCTCTGCCGCAGCGCGGCGTCCATCGACCATGCAGACGTAACGAATGAAATCGAGCTCGGCGACCGGGAAGCTCGAGACGCCGAGCCGGAACGCCAGGCCCAGGAGCGGCCGCGCCATCGGGTGGGGGATCGAGCGCGGCTCCCGGCCGAGCTCCCGGAGGACGGCCGACAGCGGCACCTCGCCCGGCCCGGTGATGTTGTAGATGCCGCGCCGGCCCGGCTGCAGAGCGAGCGCGATTGCCTCGGCGACATCCTCGACGTGCACCAGTTGCACCATCGGATCGAAGCCGAGCAGGGTGGGGGGCCGCGGGATGCGCAGGAAGTTCGAGGGCGCGTTGTGGACCGCGCCGACGATGTGGACCGGCCGCAGGATCACCGTCTCGGTCTCTCGCGCGCGCCACAGGAACGTCGACACCAGGTGATCGATCTCGACGAGGTCGCGCATCTGCGGGAAGCGCTGGGCGGCGAGTAGCGGCGCCTCCTCGGTGAGGAACTGCGGGTTGTCGGGGCGCGGCCCGTAGACGTTCGCGCTGGAGAGCAGCACGAGCTTGGGCACGCGATACGCGTGACAGTACTCGAGCAGCTTCGTCGTGCCGGTGATGTTCCACGAGTACAGCTCGGCGGGACGCGCGCGCGGGTCGTGCATCACGCCGAGGTGGACGAGCGCGTCGACGTCGCCGGCGCGGAACACGTCGCGCGCCTTCTTGCTGCGCAGATCGACCTGGTGGTGCTCGACGTCCTTGGGGCGGCCGTGCATCGGCCGGCGATCGAGGCCGACGATCGACCAGCCCAGATCGTGATGGAGCCGGCGCGCCACGATGTGACCGAACCGGCCGCTGATGCCGGTGACCACGACCTTCTTCGGGCGCGGGCCAGAAATCGAGGCGGCCGGACCTGCGCCGGCCGCCGGGATCGACCGATCGGTTGCTTCACCAGAAGACATGTTCGCGCTCGCGCAGGCCGACATGGATCATCGACTGGATCGTGTTGCGCACCTGCTTCACCTTGTCGTCGAGCACCTCGTCATCGTCGTCGGCATCGCCGGAGAAGCGCATCGGCTCGCCGAAGTAGAGCCGGTACTTCACCGGCAGCGGCAGCGGGGCGATGAACGGCGGATACGGCACGATCGGGAACGACGGCATCTTCATCAGCCTCGCGAGCGGCTTGATGTTGAGCGCGGGGGCCTGCTCCTCGGCGCCGATCACCGCGACCGGCACGATCGGCGAGCCGGTCTCGAGCGCGAGCCGCATGAAGCCCTTGCCGAACTCGGCGAGCTGGTAGCGCCTGGAGAACGGCTTCGAGATCCCGCGTGCACCCTCGGGAAACACGAGCACCACCTCCTCGGCGGAGAGCAGGCGGCGGCAGTTCTCCGGCGTGCCGGTGATCTGGCCCCACCGGCTGAACAGGTACGACGCGAACGGCACCGTCGGCACGAAGAACTCGACCATCGCGCGGACCAGGCGCGGCTGCGGCGGCTCGAGGAAACACGCACCGCCGATCACGAGGCCGTCGAACGGCAGCTGGCCGGAGTGGTTCGAGACCAGGATCAGCCGGCCGGCGGGCGGGATGTTCTCGATCCCGAAGGCCTGCGCGCGGAAGTAATGACGGTAGAGCCAGCGCGCGGCGATCGCCGCGGTGCGGAAGCTGTCGCGCGAGAGCCCGAACGGGTCGAAGCCGAACTCGTTACCGTGGACGACGAGCGCCTTCGTGCGCCCGTCGATGTCGTCGTCGGGGGCAGGCGTGCGAAGTTGCCGGAGGCGGTCGATGAGACCCACGGCGCGGAGTGTCCGCAAGGGACCCGCTCCACGCAAGGAGACCGGGGTCCTTACGGACGCGGTTCGATCGGGCGCGTCGCTTGTGTACTAAGATGAGGGCGATGAGCGAGAGCTTCGTGGATCTCAGTTATCGGGGGCTCGTGCTCGGCAAGCGAATCAAGCTGACGCAGGTTCGGGCGGCAGCGGCGTACCTCGAGATGCCGGCGCCGATGCCGGTCGGCACGACGATCGGCATCGCGACCGAGGATGGGGTGCTGCTCGAGGCGACGGTCACCGCGATCCACGAGCAGGTCCTGGGGGCGGATCGTGCGCCGGGCATGACGGTCACGCCGAAGCTCGAGGCCGACCCGGCGCGCACGTGGTGGAAGGACCGCGTGTCGCTGACCGAGGGCCCCCAGGTGACGGCGGCCGACGCCGACGGCAAGGTGACGGTGCGGTCGCGGCGGATGACCGGCGAGGGCGGGGTGCCCGAGCTCGTCGACGACGGCCGCAACACCGCCGTGATGGACGCGATCGACGACGCGCAGCTGGCGCCCGCGGCCGGGCAGACCGATCCGTCGCTGCCGCGGATCTCGGCCGAGCTGGCGGCGCAGGTGCCGATCGTCGACGACGGCAAGCGCACGATGATGATGGACGCCGTCGATCTCGAGGCGCTCGGGCTCGAGCCCTCGGCATCGGCGAGCTCGATGCCCGCGGTCACCGACGAGGACAGCGGCGGGACGAGCGGCAACGGCAACGGCGACAAGGCGAAGTCGAAGAAGAAGCGCAAGAAGCGATGACGCGGGGCCGGAGATCGCGATGACGGCGGCGCGCCCGCCCCGGATCGAGCGAGGGCAGACGCTCGGCATCGTCGCGCCCGCCGGCCCGGTGCGCGCCGAGGTGCTCCAGCGCGGGCTCGCGCAGCTCGGCGAGACGTTCCGGCTGCGCGTCGCCGACTCGGTGACCGCGCCGCATCCGCCTGGCGTGCCGAGCTACCTCGCAGCGGCCGACGACGTCCGCGCCGCCGAGCTCAACGCGATGCTCGCCGATCGCGACGTCCGAGCGATCTTGCTCGCGCGCGGCGGCTACGGGCTCATGCGCATCCTGCCGCGGCTCGATAGCGAGGCACTCCGCCGCGATCCGAAACCGATCATCGGCTTCTCCGACGCGACCGCGCTGCTCGCGTGGGCCCACGCGGCAGGCGTGCGCGGCGTGCACGGACCGATGGTCATCCAGCTCGATCGCTTGCCGCGCGAGGACATCGCGTACCTGGTGACGTTGATCAGCGAGCCGCGCGCGCCGGGCGTGCGGCCGTGGCACCTCGCGGCGCACGGCACCGGCCGCCATCGCGGGCCGCTCGTCGCGGCCAACCTGACGCTGTGCTCGATGCTGGTCGGCACGCCGTGGCAGCTCCCGGTACGCGGCGCGATCGCGTTGATCGAGGAGGTCGGCGAGAAGCCCTACGTGATCGATCGCTATCTCACGCAGCTCGCACTGACCGGTCAGCTCGCACAGCTCTCCGCGGTGATCGTCGGCGATCTCACGCGGTGCAGCGATGCGAGCCCGCCGACCGGCACGCCCGATCCGGATGCCGCGGCGCTCGCCGCCGTGCTCGAGCGGCTGCGCTCGGCGGGCACGCCCGCCGCAGTCGGCGCGCCGGTCGGTCACGGCGATCGGAACGAGGCGATCCCGTTCGGCGCGGACTCGATCCTCGATCTGGATGCGGGCACGATCGAGATCCTCGAGCCCGCGGTCGAGTGACCCGACCGCCCCCCTCACGCCCACCGTGCGTGTCGGCGCGTGCGCAACTCAGTGGAGCATCGGTTCCTCGTCCGGACCGAGCTCGATCCGGCCGTACCGCTCCTCGTACCGCTCGAGGTTCTTTTGCAGCGCGAGCAAGAGGCGCTTGGTGTGACGCGGTGACGAGATGACACGCGTACGCACCTTCGCGCGGCCGTTGCTCGGCTGGATGAACGCGAAGTCGAGCACGAACTCGTTCTCGGTGTGATTGAGCAAGACCAGGTTCGCGTACACCCCTTGCGAAACGTCATCGTCGATCTGGACCTGGAGCTTCGGTGGGGCAGGAGGTTCGTCCGGCATGCGAGCGGCAACGTACCGCGGCGCGACACCGGCCGACCGTGGTTGAACCGCGATCAACCGCGAAGCAAGTTCGCCCAGGTGGCCACCAGACTGGCCAGTCCGAGAACCGGGGGTGACAGGAACGGTTGCCGTTCGGGCACGGCCGGCTTGCTAAGCTCGCGTTTCTCCGTCGAGCCGATCTCGGTTTTCGGTGGCATCAAACATGCTCAAGGTTTCATGCAACCAGACGCCGCCTCGAACGTTCCAAGGAATAGGCGACACGACGCTCCGGTTGTGAAAACAAAATCGAATCCCACGCGCGACGAAGCAGTCAACGTTTCGACTCGGTGGATGACTGGCGGTTCCCTCCCCCTCATCCCGCTGGTCTCCCCCACCACCTGAGGCAACAAGTAGCTGTTCCGATCTGCGCCCAGGCCCTGCAATCCCCCTTGCAGGGCCTTTATTTTTCCGGACTATGCACCGTGATGCGCGTGCTCGGTCTCGACGTCGGCAGCAAGACGATCGGCGTCGCCCTCACCGATGAGGCAGGGATCGCCGCGCACCCGCTCCAGGTGATCGCGCGCAGAGGAACCGCCGCCGACGTGTCGACGATCCAGACACTCGTCGCCGAACACGACATCCGGCAGATCGTGATCGGCATGCCGTTCGAGCTGTCGGGCAAGATCGGGCACCGTGCCCGCCGGGTCCGCGAGCTCACGACCGCCTTGCACGCCCGGCTCGGCGCCGCGGTGGAATTGTTCGAGCAGGACGAGCGTTTCACGACCGCCGAGGCCGAGCGCGTGCTGCTCGATGCCGATCTGTCACGCCAGCGCCGCAAGCAGGTGATCGATCAGCAAGCGGCCGCACTCATTCTACAGGCCTGGCTCGACGGCCGGCGGAGCCGGCAGTAACCTCGACTCCCCGATGTCGCAGCGCTCCTTCCGCGTCGCTTTGGCCGTGGTCGCCAGCTCGGTGATCCTCGTGGTCGGGATTGCCGGCTGGTTCGCGCATCGCGCGCTGTCGTATCCCGACGAGGCGCACGATGGCGCGGGCACCGAGATCGCGGTCGAGATCAAGAGCGGCATGAGCTTCCCCGCCGTCGCGTCGCTGCTCGCGGGCAAGCACGTGATCGAGCGGCCGACCTGGTTTCGCCTCTACGCGATGTGGGAGGGCGAC
>DAIRFU010000029.1:0-5707 GCA_036794935.1 Kofleriaceae bacterium
GTCCTCAGCCTGGGCCGCCACGCCTGGATCGTCGGTCCGGACGAGGCGCGCAAGGCCATGCTCGACCGCGTCGTCCGGCTGCGCAACGAGCTCGCCGCCTGAGGCCGGCGCCAGCTACGCGGAGGACGCGGCCACTGCGCGGCGAAGTGTCCGGCGCGTTCGTCGGGAATCGCGACCGTCTCGAGCATCCGGATCGGCCATTTCGTGTCAACCGGCCGCCGGCCTCGTGGCTCTAGGGAGACCAGGAGGAACCATGCGCCGTCTTGCACTGCTCGCGCCCTTGATCGGTCTCGTCATCGCCCGTGCCCCCACTCCCGCCTTCGCCTGCGACGACGACGATGAAGCGTGGGAGGTCGATGACGATGGTGGCCCGCAGGCCGACGAGGACGGCGATGATGACGTCGACGCGGACGACGACATCGACGAGGCGGCGCTCGAGGCGCAGATCCAGGCCCAGATCGCGCGGCTCCAGGTCCAGATCCAGGCGCAGGTCCAGCGCAAGCTCGCGGAGGTCCAGCGCAAGCTCGCGCGCATGCAGGTCGACGTCGACGTCGATGTCGACGCGGACGATGACCGCGCCGATCGCGACCGCGAGCAGGCCGAGCGCGCCCGTGACCGCGCCGAGCACCAGCGCGAGCGCGCGATGGAGCGAGCCGAGCGCATGCGCGAGCGGGCCCTCGAGCGCGGCGAGCGGATGCGCGAGCGAGCACGCGAACATGCCCACCACATGCGCGAGCGCATGATGCGCTACCACGGCGCGATGGTCGCCCCGATGCCGCCGATGCCGCCGATGCCGCCGATGGCGCCGATGCCGCCGATGGCGCCGATGGCCGCGCCACCCGCGCCACCCGCGGTCGCGCCGCTACCGCCGCGGGGTCCCATGGCCCCGGTGCACTGGCGTGGCCCCGACGACGATGAGGATGACGATGAGGTCCGGTTCGAGGTGCGGCCCGACGGCTTCGACTTCGATTTCGACGTCGACGCCGGCGACGACGACTAGGTGCCGCTTCGCTCGTCGGCACTCTGATCGCCAGTCGCTACGTGCTCGAGAACATCAGGCCAGGGCTCGCTACGAGAGGTCCTCGATCTGGCGCTTCAGGTCCTGGACCTGGCGCTCGAGCAGCGCCACCCGGCGCACGAGCTCCTGGACGACGTCGGGCAGCGACGCGAGCGCTTGCTCCTGTTGATCGCGGACCTGCTCGGCCTGCTGGCGCGCCATCTCGCTGGCGCGGAGCTGGATCGCCTCGGCGTAGTGCGCCTCGAAGGCGGAGCGGTCGGCACGCTCGAGCCACACCCCGTGCTCGAGGCACTGGCCCAGCACGAGCACGTTCCGGTCGCCCTTGTAGACATCCGTCAGCGAGTGCCTGCAGACCAGACAGCGCGTGAACGGCAGCGCGCTCGCGCCGAAGGGATTGGCGCGGCTGATCCCGACGAGCGTGGCGGGATCGAGCTGCAGACGCGCGTTACCGAGCCAGGTGCCGCAACCGTTCGCGCAGGTGAGCTCGTCATCGCGCTCGCACATGAGTGGACTCTCGCAGCGCGGGCACGGCGTGCCGCCGTGGGTGCGAAACGGATCGCTCATGCTGGCGTGGCGTCGCGGATGACCATGACCGTCTTCATTGGCGCCCCTGTATCACGCCAGGGGAGCACGCCTCGCGGGCTCGATGCAACGTGCCGAGACCGGCAACCCGAGCCCGTGGTAAGCGTTCACACCATGACTCAGATCGCGTTGATCACGGGAACATCGTCGGGGATCGGCCTCGCCACGGCGGTCGTCCTGGCCAGATCCGGCTTCCGCGTCGTCGCCACGATGCGCGATCTCGGCAAGGCGACGGCGCTGCGCGACCGAGCGGCACGCGAGGGCGTCGAGCTCGATCTCCGGCAGCTCGACGTCGTCGATCAGGCGTCGGTGGATGCGTGTGTGAGCGGCACGCTCCGCGATCACGGTCGCATCGACATTCTCGTCAACAACGCAGGTGCCGGCTACCGCGGGACCTTCGAGCACACACCGATCGCAGCGGCGCAGCGCTCGATGGACCTCAACTACCTGGGCGTCTGGCGCGTCTCGCAGGCGGTGTTCCCGGGGATGCGCGAACGCGGGACCGGGCGCATCATCACGGTGTCGAGCCTCGGTGGCGTGATCGGTACACCGTTCAATGATGTCTACTGCGCCGCGAAGTTTGCGGTCGAGGGGCTGGTGGAGTCGGTGGCACCGGCGGCGAAGGCACTCGGGATTCACATGTCGCTCATCGAGCCGGGCCCGGTCGCCACCGAGTTCGCGAACGCGGCGAACCCGCCTGCCGACGAGATCACGGTGCCTCCTGGCAGTCCGTACGCCACGCTCTTCAAGACGTACCGCGAGCACTTTGGGACGGCGACGAGCACACCGCAGACCGGCGACGACGTGGCGCAGACGATTCTGGCCGCAGCCACCGATGCCAAGCCGCACTTGCGCTACCAGACGTCGGAGCTCGCGCGCGCACTCGCAGGTCGGAAGCTCGTCGATCCGACCGGCGATGCAGCCCTCGAGATGATGGTCAGCATGATGGCCCCGAAGCTGTAGCGCGACATCGGCAACGTTGGGCCGGCGCGCGTTCGCCGGCGTGAGGTCACGGCACGCCACCGCCTCGCCGACCAGCGAAACTGGACTACCCTGATCGGATGGCGCTCCACGATCGGATCCTGCTGGCAACGGACCTGAGTGCACGTAGCGACCGCGCACTCGACCGGGCGATGATGGTCGCGAAGCGCGAGGGCGCGGAGCTGGTCGTGCTGCACGTGCTCGAGCCCACGCCCGGGAACCGCTACTACCCCCGCGCACAGCCACTTGCGGCGCTGGCCGCGATCGCGCGAGCGCAGCTGATCCACGATCTCGGCGACTACGCCGAGCACGCGCAGGTGCGGATCGAGGACGGTGACCCCGCGGAGGTGATCGCGCGGGTCGCACGCGAGCATGCGTCGACGTTGATCGTCGTCGGTGTCGCGCGCGTCGAGCGGCTCGGGCGCTTCACGCTCGGCAACACGGTCGAGCGCCTGGTGCGCGGCGTCGAGACACCGCTCCTGATCGTCACGGACCGCCCGCGCGGCCGGTATCAGCGGGTCTGCGTCGCCGTCGATTTTTCGCCGGTGTCGCGGCAATCCCTCGAGCTGGCGACCTCGCTGTTCCCGGGGCAGCGCATCACCGCGTTGCACGCGTACCAGCCGCTCGCGACCTACGGTGCATCGGACATCGAACAGCACCGCGCTCAGTTCCGCTCCGCGGCGGAGCTCGATTTCGCGAAGTGGCTCGATTCTGCTGCGATCTCGGTCCAGACCCGTGGCCTCGTGAACACGCGCATCGAGCTGGGCGAGGCCTCGCGGGCGATTCGAAATGCCGCGGAGAACGGAGACTTCGATCTCGTCATCATCGGTACCCGGGGCCGCGGTCGCATCTTCGAGTTCTTCATCGGCAGCGTCGCCAAACAGATCCTGGCCGAGCTGCCGTGCGACGCGTTGTTCGTACGCGAGACGAAGTAGACGCGCGCGCCGTCGCTATGCAGCAGCGCTGCTCGCCGCCTGTACGGCCTGCACATCGAGCGTGAGCTCGACCTTGTCGCCGACGAGGAAGCCGCCGGCCTCGAGCACCTGGTTCCAGCCCAGACCGAACGCCTTGCGATCGAGGGAGCCTCGCGCGGCGAACGCCATGCGCTGGTTGCCCCACGGATCCTTCGCGGCGCCGAGCTGCTCGACGGCGAGCGTGATCTCCTTCGTCACGCCGTGGATCGTCAGGTTGCCGGTGACACGCAGGTCATCGCCGTCGGCCTCGACGCGCGTGCTCGCGAACGTGAGGACAGGATAGTTCTCGACGTCGAAGAAGTCCGCGGAGCGCAGGTGCGCGTCCCGCTTCTCCTCCGCGGTCGTGATGCTCGCGGCCTGGATCTCGGCCGTCACCCTGGAGCGGGTGATGTCGGTCGAATCGATCTCGACGGCGCCGGTCACCTGCGTGAAGCGACCGCGCACCTTCGCGATCATGAGGTGGCGGATCGAGAACTCGACGTTGGAGTGGCTGCTGTCGATCTGGTAGCTGGTGGTGGTCATGGCGGTTCCTTTCGTTACCCCGACCAAGGAGCACGATGCGTTCCAGACCATCGTGGCGCAAATTCCAATGGTTAGGCCCCATGCTCTCTCGAATTGATATAACGTGTCTCTCATTCTGATATGAACCTCGACGACCTCGACCTGCGAGAGCTACTCGACTTCGCCCCCCAGGGCGGCATCCTGCGGTTCGCTGGCGACCGCGCGCTCATCATGGACGCGGTCGCCCTGGGGCTCCTGCGCCGCACGCTGATCGATACGGTCGGCCTCGACGCCGCGCGCGGCATCCTGACGCGCTTCGGGTACGCGCACGGGCACCGCACGGCGACGACCATGAAGAACGCGTTTCCGTGGGACTCGGAGCACGAGTGGCGGATCGCGGGTGCCCGGCTGCACAAGCTGCAAGGCCTGGTCGTGCCCGCGCCGGTGACGTCGTCGCTCGCGGCGGGCCCGCCCCCGTTTGCCGAGAACCTCTGGCACGACTCGTATGAAGCGGAGCAGCACCTGATCCACGTCGGGCGCTCCGACGAACCGGTGTGCTGGAGCCAGTGCGGCTTCGCGAGTGGCTACCTGAGCTACGTCAACCAGCGCCCGATCTACTGCATCGAGGTGCGCTGCCGCGGACGAGGCGACGCCGTCTGTCACATGGTCGGCCGCCCGCGCGATGACTGGGGCGAGGACGTCGCGCCGCAGCTCGCGTACTTCGACATGTCGAAGCTCGACGCCGCACTCGAGGTGGTGACGAAGAAGCTGCGGCAGGCCGAGCGCCAGCTGCGCTCGCGGCGCCAGCAGCTCGCGACGTATCGCGCGGCGGTCGACGAGGAGACCGGTCTCGAGGCGAAGAGCCCCGCGATGCTCAAGGTGCTCGAGCTCGCGCAGCGCGTCGCGCGCGTCGACTCGACCGTGCTCGTCACCGGCGAGAGCGGCGTCGGCAAGGAGCGGATCGCGCGCTTGATCCACGATCGGTCGACACGCGCGGAGCGCCCGCTCGTCGCGATCAACTGCGGCGCGTTGCCGGAGACCCTGCTCGAGAGCGAGCTGTTCGGCCACGCGAAGGGCTCGTTCACCGGTGCCACGCAGGACCGCCCCGGCCTGTTCGAGGAGGCGAACGGCGGCTCGCTGTTCCTCGACGAGATCGGCGAGATCACGCCGGCGCTCCAGGTCCGCTTGTTGCGCACCTTGCAGGAGCACGAGGTGCGGCGCGTCGGCGAGAACAAGAACCGCACCGTCGACGTGCGCGTGATCGCCGCGACCAATCGCGATCTCGCCGAGGAGGTGAGCGCCGGCCGGTTCCGCCAGGATCTCTATTACCGGCTTCGCGTGATCGAGCTCGCGGTGCCACCGCTGCGCGACCGCCGTGAAGACATCTTGCCGCTCGCGCGCGTGTTGCTCGCGAACGCGGCGCGCCGCGCGAAGTCGAAGGTGACGTCATTCACGCCCCGGGCGATCGAGCAGCTGCAGCGCCATGCGTGGCCCGGTAACGTCCGCGAGCTCGAGAACGCGCTCGAGCGGGCAGCCGTCCTGGCGAGCGGGGACCGCATCGACGTCGGTGACCTGCCGAGCGAGATCGCGGACGCGGTGGCGAGCCGGTGGACACCCGGCGATGCGCGGTCGCTCGCCGATGTCGAGCGCG
>DAIRFU010000029.1:5717-21225 GCA_036794935.1 Kofleriaceae bacterium
CGGTGAGTGACGACACCTCCATCGCGCTGTGAAGATGGTCGAACCGCACGAGGACGGCGGCGCAGCTCGCGATCGGACAGGCGACGCTGTATCGCAAGCTGGCCGCCTACGGCGCGACCGGCGGATCTCCCGTGCGCTGACGCGCGGCGCTGCGGCGTTCTCGCACGCCACGCGGCATGCGTAATGCTGCGTACTCGCGTGGAGGATTACTGATGACCACCAAGCTCATTC
Organism: Kofleriaceae bacterium; assembly: GCA_036794935.1. GTDB lineage: Bacteria > Myxococcota_A > Polyangia > Haliangiales > Haliangiaceae > JABFXX01. The sequence goes on from DAIRFU010000029.1 coordinate 5,949, forward strand.
CCTTCCTGATCGCCGGGGCGCTCGCCGCGTGCGGCGGCGGTGGCTACTACACCGGCTCCGTCGCCGTGACCGCGTCGACCCCGGATCTCGCGTACGTGTCACCGGGTGTGTACGTGCTCGCCGACTACGACGCGCCGATCTTCTACGCCAACAACTCGTACTGGTATTACGCCGACGGCTACTGGTACCGCTCGAGCAGGTACACGGGCGGCTGGCGCTACGTGGCGCGGCCACCACGCGTGATCGCCCGGATCGACCGGCCGCGCGCGTATCTGCACTACCGGCCGTCCAACTACCACGCACGTCGTCGGCCGGTGCCGGCCCGGCGCATCGATCATCCGCCGATCGTGCGCGACCACCGCCAGCGCAACGCGCGGCGGGGCGGCTACTACCGCCAGCGCTGAGCGCGCTTGGAGTTGCGCTGACCGGGCTCGATGGGTCCGTAACGTTTTGCGTCCGCGAGTAGGCGTGGTACTCACGCTGATGATCGAGTGCGGCGGACCGCCCAGTCGCTCGATCCCCGGACGATGATTCGGAGCCGTTACATAGCCGGGCTGTGGCCCGGACGCGTGGTCGCGCTAGTTATCCTGCTGGCCGCGGCCGGCGCCTTCGCCGCGACACCGTTGCCGCAGCGGCAGGCGCGCTCGGTCTACGACGGGGCGAACGTCATCCAACCCGGCGTCGAGCAGACGATGGAGCGGCTCAACGCCGAGCTGTTCGAGAAGGCCGGCGTCGCGATCGTCGTGCTCACCGTTCCCAAGCTCGTCGACGAGACGATCGACCAGCTGGCGGTTCGCGTCGGCCAGAGCTGGGGCGTCGGCAAGCAGGGTGAGGACCGCGGCCTCGTCGTCGCGTTCTCCCAGGCCGATCGCAAGATCTACGTCGCCACGGGCTACGGGACCGAGGGCTATCTGCCCGATGGACGCGTCGGCAGGTTGCTCGACGACTACGCGATGCCGCACCTGCGCAGCAACGACTTCTCCGGCGGCCTCTACGCGCTGGACCAGGCGCTCGTCGCGGCCTCGGCTGCCGAGTACCACGTCTCGGTTTCCGGCACGGCCGACCTGGCGCCACCACGGCGCGGCCGAGCCAAGGGTCCGAACGCGATCTTCATCGTGATCGTCGTGATCGGTTTCGTGTACATGGCCATTCGCCATCCCCGACTGCTCATCCTGATGCTCATGTTCAGCAGCGGCCGCAATCGCGGCGGCGGCGGCGGCTTTGGCGGCGGCGGCGGCTTCGGCGGCGGCGGCGGCTTCGGCGGTTTCGGTGGCGGCGGGTTCGGCGGTGGTGGCGCAGGGAGAGGCTTCTGACCACGATGGATGTAAAGCAGACCAAGGCTCTCGACACCATGGTCGAGGACCTGCGCGACAGTCTCGGCGACCTGCTGGTCGGCGTGCTCCTGCACGGCGCCGAGGCGCGTGGCGATCACTTCGGGGCCGCTCGCGACCTCTTTCTGTTGATCGTGCTTCGCGACCTGACCCCCGAGACGCTGCGCAAGCTGAGACCGCCGGTCGGCCGCTGGCTCAAGAAGGGCCACCCGATCCCGCGCTTGTTCTCGCCGACCACGATCGCCGAGTCGGCGGACACGTTCCCGATCGAGTTGCTCGATATCGCGAGCCACAAGCGCGTCCTGCACGGCGAGGACCCGTTCGGTCAGATCGAGGTCGACCCGCAGCACCTCCGGTTGCAGTGCGAGCGCGAGCTTCGCGAGAAGCTCATGCGACTGCGGGAGGGCTACGTCGAGTCGCGCGGGCGCAGCTCCGACCTCGAGCGTCTGTTGATCGCCTCGTACGTCGCATTCACGGACATCTTTCGCGGCTGCCTGCGCATGCTGGGCTGCGAGGTGCCGAACAGCGCCGTGGAGGTTGTCGCGGCGCTGTGCAGCAAGGTCGACCTCGATCCGGCCCCGTTCACCGCAATCGACCAGCTCGCGCGCGGCAACCCGGCGAGCACAGACCTGGACGAGCTGTTCAGCAGGTATTACGGACAACTCATCAAGACGGTCCACATTGTCGACCGGTTTGGAGGACAGGCGTCATGAAGAAAATCTGGATCATTCTTGGTGTGGTCGTGCTGGTGCTGCTCATCTTCGTCGGCAGCTGCGTGAGCCGCTACAACTCCCTGGTGACCTCGCAGGAGGACATCGAGCAGAAGTGGGGACAGGTCCAGAACGTGCTCAAGCGGCGCGCGGACCTCATCCCCAACCTGGTCAACATCGTGAAAGGCTACGCCACGCACGAGAAGGAGATCTTCGAGGAGGTCGCGAACGCGCGCAGCCGACTCCTCGGCGCCCAGACTCCAGCGAGCGCCGCCCAGGCGGATGCCGGGATGAGCGCCGCGCTCGGCCGGCTGCTCGCGATCTCGGAGAGCCACCCCGAGCTCAAGGCGAACCAGAACTTCACGCAGCTCCAGGACGAGCTGGCCGGCACCGAGAACCGCATCGCCGTCGAGCGCAAGCGCTACAACGATGCGGTCGGGGTGTTCAACAAGAAGATCCGAACGTTCCCCAACAGCGTGCTGGCGGGCTTCGCGAACCTCGAGAAGCACCAGTACTTCGAGGCCGACGCCAAGGACCAGCAGGTACCGGAAGTGAAGTTCTAGTCCGCCTCCGGCGGGCGCGGTGCGCTACTTGGGCGTGACCGCGTTCGCCTGCTCGAGGTGGAACACGAGCGAGACCTTCTGGTTGGGCGACGGCTCGGCGGTCGCCGTGAAGTCGGTCTTGACCGACTGCTTCGAGACCGGCAGCAGGGTGCCCTCGCTGATCGTGGCCTCGGTCGTGCCGGTGCCGCCGATGCCGTCGAAGGTCGCCTTCTGCGCACCATCGCCGATCTGCTGCTCGGTCCCGGTCACCTTCGTGGTGCCCTTGATCGTCCAGACCTTGCCCTTCTTCGAGACCAGCTGGTAGTTCGTGGTCTGCGTGACCTCGAGCTGATCGGCGACCTTCGCGGTCTGTGTCACGGTCCACTTCGCGCCCGGGCCGATCGCCTCGCTGGGCAGCACGGGCCACAGCGGCAGCAGCGACAGCTTGAGCAGGCCCATGGCGCCGGCCGTATGCTCGTCGGGCTTGTCGACGCGCAGCGTGAGATCCGACACCGAGCCGTTCGCGTTGACCGCGCCCTCGATCGTCGCGCCGGTCAGCGACAGCAGCTCGTCCTTGAACGCCGCGGCCGGCGTCTGCGAGCCGGTGACATCGCGCGCGTCGACGCCGCTGATCGTCATCGCGAACTTCGTCGCGCCGTCGTCGGCGACCTCCTTGGCCTCGAGATCGGCGAGCAGCACCACGGTCGGCGCGATCTGCTCCGACGAGCCGCCGAGCTCGGGCGGCGCGGTCTGCTTGCCGGCGAAGTCCATCGTCAGCTCGACGGCCTGCTTGTCGCCGACCTTCGACGTGTGCGCGAGCTTGACCCGCTTGCCCTTGCCGGGCGAGACGAGCTTGACGGTCACCGCCGGCGCGGCCAGCGGCAGCTGGAGCGGACCCTCCGGCACCTTCGGTTGCTCCGCGACCTCCTCCTTCGGAGGCTCTGCAGGCTTCGTCTCCGCCGCCGGCTCGGGGAGCGGCGGAGGAGGTGTGGTGGACTTCTGCGAGCCACCGCAGGCGGTGGCGGCAATCAGGATCACGTAGAGCGAGCGGCGCATTGCGCGCATATACCACGCGGCCGGCCGCGTCTCACGTGGGCGAGCCCGCACGGCGTGCGCGGCTGCCGGAGGCCCGCCGCCTAACGCGCGGGATCTCCATGGCACATGCACTGCACCAGGCCTAGAGCGTGACGGCCGTTGTGCGCATGCTTCCCATCGGCGCCGAGCTGACGGTCGGCGGTGTTCACTTCCGCGTCTGGGCGCCGGCGTCGCAGCGCGTGACCCTGGTGCTCGAAGCGCCCGCACGCCGCGAGATTCCCCTCCGTGCCGAGCCGAACGGCTATCACGCGGTGCTCGTCGACGGCCTCGCCGCGGGTGCCCGCTACCGCTACCGGCTCGGCGAGGCGCCCGAGCTCCACGCCGATCCGGTCTCGCGCTACCAGCCCGAGGGGCCGCTCGGACCGTCGCAGGTGATCGATCCGCGCGAGGCAGCGTGGACCGACCACGCGTGGCCCGGCATCACCCGGCCGCACGACCAGGTCGTCTACGAGCTGCACGTCGGGACGTTCACGCCCGGGGGCACGTGGGCCGCGGCGGTCGACCAGCTGCCGTTTCTCGTCGCGCTGGGCGTCACGACCATCGAGATGATGCCGATCAACGACTTCGCGGGACAGCGCGGCTGGGGCTACGACGGCGTCAACCTGTTCGCGCCCTGTCGCCTCTACGGCACGCCGGCCGACCTGCGCGGGTTCGTCGATCGCGCGCACGCACTCGGCCTCGCCGTGATCCTCGACGTTGTCTACAACCACTTCGGCCCGGCCGGTAACTCGTTGTTCGCGTACGCGCCCGAGGCCCGCAACGCGGCGGTCAAGGGCGAGTGGGGCGAGGCGCTGAACTTCGCGAGCCACGGCGTACGCGAGCTGTTCACGGCGAACGCGGCGTACTGGATCGGCGAGTACCACTTCGACGGCCTGCGCATCGACGCGACCCAGGCGCTCGTCGATCACAGCGATTGCCACATCGTCGCCGACATCGCGCGAGCCGCCCGTGCCGCCGCGCGCGCGAAACGGATCTGGCTCGTCGGCGAGAACGAGCCGCAGGACGTCAAGCTGGTCCGGCCGCTCGACCAGGGCGGCTGCGGCCTCGATGCGCTGTGGAACGACGACTTCGAGCACATGGCGCGGGTCGCGCTGACCGGCGTCTCGGACGGCTACTTTCACGACTACACGGCGTCGCCGCAGTGCTTCGTGTCCGCCGTCGAGCGCGGCTTCCTCTACCAGGGCCAGCTGTATGCGTGGCAGCGCAACACGCGCGGCACGCCGACGCACGGACTGCCACCGGGCTGCTTCGTTCACTTCCTCGAGAACCACGATCAGATCGCGAACACCGGGTTCGGCGATCGATTGAGCGTGCAGAGCGATCCGGCGAGCCTGCGCGCGCTGACCGCGCTGCTCCTGCTCGGCCCGCAGATCCCGATGCTGTTCCAGGGCCAGGAGACCGGCTCCCGGCGGCCGTTCCGGTTCTTCATCGACCACGACGCAGAGCTGAGCAAGCTCGTCCAAAGCGGGCGCGCCGCGTTCCTGGCACAGTTCGCACGCCTCGCGACCGACGAGGCGCAGGCCGCGCTGCCCGATCCGAGCGCGCCCGAGACGTTCGAGGCGTGCGTGCTCGATCCCGGCGAGCGCGACCTCGACCGTCCGATCGTCCAGCTCCACCGCGATCTGATCGCGCTGCGCCGCGCGTATCCCGGCTTCACCGACCAGGACGCCAACCTCCGTCGCGGCGCGGTGCTCGGCGAGCACGCGTTCTGCCTGCGCTGGTGGCACCCGGCCGGCGACCGGCTGTTGCTCGTCAACCTCGGCCCGACCTTTCGCCAGGCCGTGCTGCCCGAGCCGCTGCTCGCGCCGCCCGAGCGGACCGGCTGGCGGATCGCGTGGTCGAGCGAGCATCCCCGCTACGGCGGCCACGGCACGCCCGAGCCGTTCACTCGCGTACGCCTGCACGTGCCCGCGCGCAGCGCCGTGCTGCTCGAGCCCGACGCGAGCAAGTGCCTGCGCGTAGAGCCTCCACCAGACGACAAGCCACCGGTCGCCCCATGAACGAACCCGCCGCAGATCCGATCCGCACGATCACCATCGCCGACGATGCGAGCCAGGAGTGGCTCGTCGCGAACGGGCTCGGCGGCTACGCCTCGGGCACCGTCCAGGGCCTACCGACCCGGCGCTATCACGGCCTGCTCGTCGCCGCGCTGCCGAACCCGGCCGGCCGCGTGATGATGCTCAACTCGCTGCCGGTCCAGCTCAAGCTACGCGACGGCAAGCGGATCGACGTCGGCTGGGTGCCGCCGGTCTACGCGAGCGCCAACCGGCTCGCGCTCGCCTCGTTCGCGCTCGAGCTCGGGCTGCCGGTGTGGACCTTTCGCGGCCACGGCATCACGCTCGAGAAGCGCGTCATCGTGTCGTACGGCACGAACACGGTGATGGTGGTGTACCGGCTGCTCGAGGGAGGACCGCTCCGGCTCGAGATGCGGCCGGGCGTCCAGTTCCGCGGCCACGACGAGCCGGTCTCGACCGTGGTGCCCGATGCGTATCCATTGACCTGCTACGGCAGCCGCATCGAGGTGGTCGCGCCGTCGCCGCTGCCGAGCCTGCGCCTGCACCTCTCCGGCAACAAGACCTCGTTCGTGCTCGAGCCGCTGCAGGTGCCCGACCTCGTCTACTCGACGGAGGCGAGCCGCGGCTACGAGTCGCGCGGCCAGCTGTTCAGTCCGGGACGGTTCCGCGCCGATCTCGAGCAGGGCGCCGAGGTCGCGATGATCGCGTCCACGGAGTCGTGGGAGACGCTCTTGACGATGGGCACGACCGAGACCGCTGCCGCCGAGCGCGAGCGCCGCCGCCGCCTGCTCGATGCCGCGGTCGAGCCGGCGCGCGCAGGTCCAGCCGCCGAGCTCGTGCTCGCCGCCGATCAGTTCGTGATCAAGCCCGCCGGCCGCCGCGAGGATCACGTGCGCGCGCGCGCAGCCGGCGACGAAGCGTGGACGGTGATCGCCGGCTATCACTGGTTCACCGACTGGGGCCGCGACACGATGATCTCGCTCGAGGGCCTCACGCTCCTCACCGGTCGGATCGCCGAGGCGGGATCGATCCTGCGCATGTTCGCGCATCACATCCGCGACGGCCTGGTGCCGAACATGTTCCCCGAGGGCGCGAACGAGGGCCTCTATCACACGGCCGACGCGACGCTGTGGTTCTTTCACGCGCTCGATCGCTACCTGCGCGCCTCCGACGATGGCCGCACGTTGATCAAGCTGCTGCCGATCCTGCGCGACGTCGTCGATCACCACATGCACGGCACGCGATTCGGCATCCACGTCGACCCCGACGACGGTCTCGTCTATCAGGGCGCGTTGGGCTACCAGCTGACGTGGATGGACGCGAAGGCCGGCGACTGGGTCGTGACCCCACGGCGTGGCAAGGCCGTCGAGATCAACGCGCTCTGGTACAACGCGCTGCGGCTGATGACCGAGTGGCTGTCACGCACCGGCGATCCGGCCGGCGCGAAGCACCTCGCCGAGGCGGCGGAGCGCGCGCAGACGTCGTTCAACCGCCGGTTCTGGAACCCGGACACCGGCTACCTCTACGATGTCGTCGACGGCGAGCACGGCGATGATCCGGCGTGCCGGCCGAACCAGCTGTTCGCGATCTCGCTGCCGAACCCGGTGCTCGCGACCGCGCACTGGGAGCCGGTGCTCGAGGTCGCCGAGCGCGAGCTCGTGACCCCGCTCGGCCTGCGCTCGCTCACGCCGCATCACCCCGACTTCAAGCAGACCTATCGCGGCGACCTGCTCGCGCGCGACGCCGCCTATCACCAGGGCACGGTATGGAGCTGGCTGATCGGTCCATACATCGACGCGCGGCTGCGGGTGCGGCCCGACGACGTCGGCGGTGCGCGGCACGCGCTCGAGGGACTGGTCGACCACCTCGGTGAGGCATGCGTCGGCAACATCAGCGAGGTGTTCGACGCGCAGGCGCCGTTTCTGCCCGGCGGCTGCATCGCGCAGGCGTGGGGCGTCGCGGAGCTGCTGCGCTGCCTGATCCGCGTCGGCGCGCGGCGCTGAGTCAGCGCGGGATGAATTCGACGCCGATGAACGGCACGATCGGCAGACCGGGGATGTCCTGGTCGATGCCGCCCGGATGCTCCTCGGTGGAGTCGAAGTCGCGGCCCTCGACGTTGCGCCGGTTCGTCACGTTCTGGATGTCGATGTAGAGGTTGATGTCGCCCCAGCAGCGCTGCCAGCGGCGGTCGGCGCGGACGTCGAGGTGAAAGAACATCGGCAGCCGGCCGCCGAACGGGATCTGGTACGGCCTCTCGGCCGGGACCGTCGGGCTGTACGGGTTGCCGCTGACGAGCTGCACGCGCGCGCCGAGCCGCCACTTCGTGAACCGGTACGATGCGGCCGCGTTGAGGTTGTGGCGCTGGTCGAGCTCGAACGGGCGCCAGCCGAGACCCTGCCGTGGATCGTCGCTGCGCTGCGACCACGACAGCGTGTACGCGAGCAGGAAGAACCAGCGATCGAGGTGGCCCTTGACCATGGCCTCGAGACCCGCGAGCCGCGCGCGCCCGCGGTTCTCGCGGTACGACGAGAAGCCGAGCTGCTTCTCGAGCAGGAGCTGGAACGTCGGCCCGAGCCCGCCGTAGTCCGGATCGAGCTCCGGATCGTTGCCGTGCGGCACCTCGACGCCGATGCCGTGGCCGTAACCGGCGAACGACGTCACCGACGCGAGCACGCCGGCGTGCAGCTCGGCGTCGATGCCGAGCGACGCCTGATCCATGTACGAGCCGTCGAGCCGCGGGTTGCCGTCGAACGGGTCGACGTCGGCGGGGATCGGCGGCTGGTGGTAGCGGCCGATCGCCTGGCGCAGTGTCAGCGCCGGCGTCAGCGTCTCCTGGATGTTGAGCCGCGGATCGACGACGAGCTCCCCGGAGAGCCCGTACGCGTCGACGCGGAGCCCGGGCTTGACGGAGAGCCGGCCGCCGGCGAGCACGAGCCGGGTCTCGCCCCACAGCGCGAGGTCGCTCCATAGCAGCTCGGCACCGAGCTTTCGGCCGCGCATCCCACCGACGTCGATCTCGGTCTGCGCGAGGTAGCCGCTATCGAGATCGATGCCACCCCGCAGGTGGCCCCACGTGTAGTCGCGCACCAGCTCACTGCGAATGCCGGCCGGAACCATCGGCCGCCGGATCGTGTCGCGCGCGCCATCGTCGTCGGGCTCCTCGGCGAGCGAGAGCTGCGTCCAGCCCGCCCACGGAACGACCCGCAGCGCGAGCGGTCCCCACGTCCGCAGGTACGGCACGGCCGCGCGCACGAACAGCGAGGTCACGCTGATCTCCTTGCTCGACACGCGATCGATCGACGTGAAGATCATCGGCGTGATCCGGCCGCGCTTGTGCGGGTCGCCGAACGAGGTCCGGATCTGCGCGTCCCAGTAGCTCGGCAGCGGGATGTCGTCGGCGGCGAACGGCGACAGGATCGTGTCGAGGTACGAGCGGCGGATCCCGACGAGGATGCCGCCGCCCCACAGCGGGCCCTCGGCGAAGATGCCGGAGTCGAGCAGGCCGACCGAGCCGCCGCTGCGCCAGCGATCGGTGCGCGGCTCGCGCGTGGTCAGCGTGAGCAGGCCGCCCTGCGCGTGGCCGTGCGACGCATCGAAGCCGCCGCTCGTCAGCGTCATCGTCTCGAGCATCGAGCCCGGATAGAACGATGTGATGCCGCCGAAGTGAAACGCGATCGGCACCTCGACGCCGTCGAGGAACACCGCGGAGTCGCGCGGCGACGTACCGCGCAGCACGAGGCCGCCGAACGAGTACGGGATGCGCGACACGCCGGGCAAGGCCTGCGCCGCGCGCAAGACGTCGTTCGCGGCACCCGGCAGGAAGCGAATCTCGTCGGCCGTGAGCTGATACGACAGCGGCTTGGTCTGCTCCGGCGCCTTGCCGCTGACCTCGATGACCTCGCTGCCCGACGAAGCCGCGAGCTCGATGCGTACGAGTGCGTCGCCGCCGAGGATACGCAGCGAGCGGGTCGCGTAGCCCGGGGCGGTGATCGTCAACGCGCGGTCGGCCGCGGTGACTGCCACCGCGAAGTAGCCGTCGGCGTCGGTGACCGCGAGCTCGCCGCGCTCGGTGAGCACGGCTGCGCCGACGATCGGCCGGCCCGACCCGGCCGCGGTGACCACGCCGCGCACGACGCGCGGCTGTGCCGGAGCGGCGGCGGCGACACCGACACTCACGACGACCGCGATGGCTCCCAGCGCTCGGATCACCGAGCGTCAGCATGCCACGCGGGGCTACACGCCTTCGATGGTGACCTTGTTCATCTTCACCGGCGTCTTCGGACGATCGCCGGCGGCGGTGGGCGTCTGCTCGATCTTCTTCACGACATCGAGGCCGGACGTGATCTTGCCGAACACCGGGTGCTTCGACGCACCGGGCGTGAACCAGTCGAGGTACGCGTTGTGGACCGTGTTGATGAAGAACTGCGCGCCGCCCGAGTTCGGCCGGCCCGTGTTCGCCATCGACAGCGTGCCCGGCTCGTTCGACAGCTTGTGCGCGGGCGGGTGCTCGTCCTGCACGTTGCCGAGCGGCGAGCTACCGGTGCCGCAGCGCGGGCTGTTCGGATCCTTCGAGTACTCGCACCCGAACTGGATCATGAAGTCCTTGATCACGCGGTGAAAGTGCAGGCCATCGTAGAAGCCCTGCTTCGCCAGCTTGATGAAGTTGTTGGCGGTGATCGGCATCTGGTCGAGATAGATCTCCGCGGAGAACGTGCCGAGGGTCGTGTCGAACGTAGCGGTCGGATTCGCCATGCGCGATTGGTAACACGCTTCCCTAGGCGCTGCCGTCGATCGCGAGCGCGATCATCGCGATGAGACTCTGCGCTTCGACGTTCTCGACGTTCGCCTTGATGAACTCGTGAAGCGGGAGTTGCGCCTCCTCGAGGTTCACGAGCGGATCGCCGCGCGCGGCCGAGTCGAGGTCCTCGTACGACAGCGTCCGGATCTTGCCGCCGGCGCGCTGGAAGCACTGCGCGACGAGGGCGCAGTGAAAGATGACGTTGACGATCGCCTCGGCGCCGCCGAGCTCGCGCTCGTGTGCGCTGATGAACTGCGCGACCGGCGTCTGCGACTGCACGAAGCCGCCGACCAGGACCGCCGAATAGTTCGGGTCTCCCATCTTGGCCGAGGCCTCGGTCACGACGGCTGCTACTTGGTCCTTGGTGAGCTTCATGTGCCCTGCCTGGACTCAGCCATGGTGGGATGCTACTGCGCAAGGGGCCGTCCGTCGAGAAATGACCACGACCACGCCGCATAGACCGCTGGCCGAACCGTTCTCGACGGGCGCATCGTGGCTCGCGCGCGCACTCGCGGTGTCCGCGGTGCTTCACGTCGTCGTCGCCGTGGCGTGGTGGCTCACCTCGCGGCCGCCGGAACCGAAGGTCGATCTCGTCGATATCGAGCTCGCGCCCCCTCCGCCCGCGGTCGAGGCGCTGCCCGAGGAGCACGCGCGCGTGGCCGAGCAGGTCGCCGCCGCGCAGGCCGCGAGCAGTGCCGAGCCGGCCGGGCCGGACGAGGAAGCGATCGCGCCGGCCGACGCCGGGGTCGACGCGCCGATCGATGCTCCGCTCGACGCGCCGAAGAAGAAGACGAGGCGGCACGACGCCGGCAGCGATGCGGAGGTGCCGCTCGTCGCGTCCGGCGATGACGCGGGGGTCGGCGACGCGGCGGCGGAGGTCGCGATGGTGGCAGGAGGCGACGGTGGGCCCGGCATGCCCGGCGCGACCGCCGAGGCGGGTGACGCCGGTGTCGCGGGCATGGACCAGCAGCCCGCGGTCGAGGGCGCGCCGACCACCGCGGGCACCGCGGCGAACCTGCTCGCGTACTTTCCGGCCGGCCACGTGATCACCGTGCTCGTCCGCTTCGACCGGCTGCGCAAGACCGAGTGGGCCGAGCCGGCGACGCGGCTGTTTCAGCCGATGCCGGACTACCGCGCGCTGTTCGGCGGCCGCGACGTCGCCCTCGCCGATCAGCTCGACATGCTCGTGATCTCGACGCCGCGTCCGCGCGACGCGACGGCGACCACGCTCGTCGGTCACACCCGGATGTCGCGCGCGCAGATGCGCGACTTCCTCGCGAACCCGGGCGCCCCGATCGAGTGGAAGGCGGCGCGGGGCGGCATGCTCGGCCGGCGCAGCCACACGCTCGTCCCGAACGATCGGCGCGTGCTGCTATCGCCGTGGCGTGGCTGGTTCGTGCTCGCGCCGCCCCAGGATCTACCCGGGCTGACCGCGCCCGCGAAGGGCAACCTCGATCAGATCGAGGTCCGCGGCACGCTGCCGGCGTGGCTGGCGACGATCCGGACGATCGAGCAGGAGACCACACAGGCGCCGGCGCCCGGGAAGCCGGCGCCCGCCGCCGATCGCGGGCCGGCGCTCGTGCTCACCCTCAAGGGACCCGGCACGCGCTACCGCTTCCCCGATGTCGGCCTCGGCGTGACGAGCGCGCCGTCGCCGGAGCGGGTGTCGCTCGCGATGGAGCTCGTCCAGCAGGGCTGGCTCGTGCGCGGCAACATCGTGTTCGCCTCCGAGGCGGACGCCGCGGAGCTCGTGCAGATCGTGCAGGACGCGCAGACCCGGATCACCGACAGCCACATCTTCTCCGCGCTGCTGAAGAAGCAGCACGCGCTCAACGCGATCACCGGATTGTCGCTGGCGCGCTCGGGTGCGCGCGTGTCGTACGCAACCTCGGTCTCGATCGCCGACGCGCGGGCGCTGCTCGCGGTCGCGGCGCAGATGCTCGATAGCTACTTTGCAAACCCACCCTGATTGCCGCACGCTAGAGGGGATGACCGCGCGCGCCGTCGCCGTGATCGCCGTGGGCGCGCTCGCGTGCGGTGGCTCGCCGCGGCCGCGGCTCTCGAAGGCAGGGGCCGATCGCGATGACGGTGCCGGTGAGCTCGCCCAGGCGTCGATCCGGTTCCAGACCCCCGACGAGCGCGAGACGGGATTCGTGGAGCAACGCGCGAGGCGCGCATTCGACGGCGACCCCTACGGCGCCGTTGCCTACGGCGGCTTCGGCGGTGACGCGTACGGCGGCACCGGCTACGCGAACTGGCGCATGCCGCAGTGGTCGTACACCGTGCCGAACCGGATGCCGCGCTACAACGTCAGCGTCGGTCTGAGCGGATCGATCGAGGGCACGGTGACGTGGAACGGCCAGCTGCCGCCGAAGGTCTCGTCCGCGTGCGGGCCGATCGACAACCCGACCCTGCGGGTCACCACGGACAAGGCCGTGCGCGGCGTCATCGTCTATATCGAGAAGATCGCGGTCGGCCGCGCGATGCCGTACTACTCGCGGCCCGCGACCGTCGGCGGCATGCTCGCGAAGCGCGGCTGCGCGCTCGTGCCTGCCGTGCAGATCGTCGCGCCGCTGCCCGGCTCGGTCTCGATCCACGGGGACGCGCAGCGCACGAAGCTGCGCATCGCCGGCAAGACGTACGAGCTGCAGGAGGCCGGGCTGGTCCAGGTCGAGATCAAGCCGGGCGTGATGCGGGTCGATGGCGCAGATGGCACGCTGTCGTCGGCCTGGGTGCTCGGCCTCGAGACGCCGTACTACGCGATCACCGATGACGATGGCCGGTTTCGCCTCGACGAGCTCGCGCCCGGCAGCTACGAGCTGACCTTCTGGCAGCCACCGATCGCGATCGCGAACCGCGACGGCACGTGGTCGTTCGGCGAGCCGATCGTCGTCAAGCGATCGGTCAAGGTCGGCGCGCAGACCGCCCACGTATCGGTCGCGCTGACCTCGCACTGATCGTCCGGCCTCCGGACGCGCGTCCGCTCCTCGTCGGACCGCGGACGCCCGCGCGTGTGAGCTCGCGCAGTTAGCGCTGGCACCGCGGTTGCTCTACGCCGCCTCGACGCATCGAGCGTCGGTCAAGGAGACTGTCATGTTGCAGAAGCGAATGTTCAAGGTGATCACCCCCATCGAGCGTAAGGACGGCGGCAAGTTCTGGATGCGTCTTGGCAACGCATACGTGAACAAGGACAACTCGATCAACGTCTACCTGGATGCGGTGCCGCTCGGTGCCGGTCGCGATGGCCAGGGCGTGACGTTGCAGCTGCGCGAGCTCACGGACGAGGAGCTGCGCGAGCGTGCCGAGAAGCGCGCGAGCTACACCGCGCGTGGCAGCCTGCCCTCGCTCGCAGCGCCGGTGTCGGCGGCCAGCGAGTCCACCGACTCCGTCCCGTTCTGAGAGGAGCGTGTCATGACCGTGTGGATCCAGAAGCTGGCGCCTCGCATCGTGCCGGTGCTCGCGCTCGTGCTGCTGTTCGCCTCGATGGGCGGCACGTGGCACATCGCGAGTGCCGCGCCGCCGACCGCGGCGTTCGCTGCCGGCACGCCCGAGCAGCCGATCAGGAAGTCGGCCAGCGAGCTCACCGGCAAGCTGAACCTCAACACCGCGACCGAGGAGCAGCTCATGATGTTGCCCGGGATCGGGCCGGCGAAGGCCGAGCGCATCGTCATCTGGCGCAAGAAGAACGGCGGCTTCAAGCGAACCGCAGATCTGCGGCGCGTGAAGGGCTTCGGGTACAAGACCTACAAGCGCCTGCAGCCGTTCCTCGACATCAAGGGCGAGACGACGCTCAGGTGATAACCGTCCGGCGGTACGAGTCGGGGCTCGGCCCTGTCGAGAAGCTTGTGTGGTTTCTCGTCTCGCTCGCGCTCTCCATCTCCGTGGCGCGGCACGTTCCCTCCCTCACGTGCCGTGGAGGGCCGAGCTCCGACTCGTGCCGCCGGACCCTAGCCTTGCTTACGGGTGCCCCCGCGATCGGGGGTGCTCGTGCTTTCGGATCGTGCGAACGGGCGTACTCACGCGAGTCGGCGAGGCGCTGGCGGGAAGATCGAGGGCTGCAGCACAGGCGAGGCGCCGAGGCACCGAGCCGGCGCTCGTCACGGGCTCCGCGCAGCGCCGCGTCGGACGAGAGGCCCGCCGCCCCGAGAGCCTCCGGGAACATCAGGTCCAGAACGCGAGGGCCGGTGCAGATCGCGAAGGCGCGGCGCACGGGCAGCAGCGTTGCTGTGCTGTGCCCACAGGCACGCGGCGTTCGCGTCGATGCCGGCTCGCACGCGTCGGAGCTGTTCGTCGTGCGAGCACGCGTGTGGTCCGGCACGAGCTGATCGCTGCTTCGCACCAGCCGGCTCGCGTGAGCCCAGCTCGCTATGCACCAGGATCGTTGTCGCGCGCGCCGGGCCGGCTCTGCTCGTAGCCACCTGAGTCGGCGAGACGCCCCGTGTCGCCGTTCGGGCGAGCGAAGATGCCCTCCGGCTCTCGGTGCTGGCGGGCCTCGCCCTCGCGTCGCTTTGCGCGTCGCTCGCGCCGAGCGCCGCAGGGTTGTGCCGACGCGAGGGCCGCAGCACAGGCGAGGCGCGGCGTAGACGCGAGGCACCGAGCCGGCGCTCGTCACGGGCTCCGCGCAGCGCCGCGTCGGACGAGAGGCCCGCCGCCCCGAGAGCCTCCGGGAACATCAGGTCCAGAACGCGAGGGCCGGTGCAGATCGCGAAGGCGCGGCGCACGGGCAGCAGCGTTGCTGTGCTGTGCCCACAGGCACGCGGCGTTCGCGTCGATGCCGGCTCGCACG
>DAIRFU010000369.1:0-7092 GCA_036794935.1 Kofleriaceae bacterium
TCAGCGTCACCTGCAGCTCCGCGTAGCGGATCGCCGCCGGGTAGTCACCGCGCAACATGGCCGCGGTGCTCTCGCGCGTGACCTCGTCGAGCTCGCGGCGCGGTGACACGAGCGGTGCCAGCGCGCGCGCCTGCTCGTCGAGCGCCCGCTCGAAGCTGGGATCGCCGCCGCGCTGGAGCGCGTACGCGAGCTCGCCCCACGCGAGCCCGGCGCCGAGCGAGACCTTGCCGTGCTGCGCCACCGCGAGCTCGACGACCCGGCGCAGGCCCGCGATCTCCGCCGCTGCATCGGCCCTCGCTCGCGCGACCGTCGCACCGGCATGCGTGACCACACCATCGACGAACGGATCGGACCCTGCACGGACGAGCGCCGAGCGCGCGAGGTCGCGCACCGACGTCGCCTCGCGGAGCCGGCCGCAGCGGGCCAGCAGCTCGGCCAGCACCGCGGCAGCCTGCGCCCGCCGTCGATCGTCGCGGGCGGTATCCGCGAGCGCGAGCGCTTCGCGAAGCTCGAGCTCGGCCTCGCCGGTCATCGCGCGCACGAGCTTGACGCCGCCCACGAAGATCAGCGTCCGTGCCGTCGTGCCCGCGTGGCCGATCGCTCGCGCGCGCGCGACGAGCGCGTCGAGGTCGAGGCCGGTCAGCGGGTGCCCCGCCCGGAACCGCAGCTCGAGCTCGTCGAGCTCGGCCGCGAGCCGATCGGCCGATGCGCCCGGCGGTGCGGCGGCCGGGTCAACATCGCGACATCGCTCGACGGGCTCGAGCGCCTCGAGCCGGGCCAGCACGCGCGGGGCGCTCTCGGAGGGATCGACGCCCACCGACTCGACGATGCTGCGCGCGGTGACCGCGCGGCTCTCGAGGCAGCGCGCGATCTGCTCGGTGGTCTCGGCGCGTTGTTCGTGGCGGACCTGGGCCGCCAGGCACGACTGGTGGCGGAGCTCGGACCACCCGGTGACATACGCGTCGACGTCGTGGAGTGCCGCGGTCACGAACCCCGGTGCGGTCTCGGGGAGTGCGGCCAGGCGCGCCGCGAGCTGCACGCGGTCACTCGGAGACCACGCGGATGCGAGCGTGCCGGGATCACCGCACGGATCGGGCGCCTCGCCCCGCATCGTCACCATCACGACCGTGATCGTGGCGGCGAGCGTGACGGCCGCCGCGCCGGCGAGGAGCGGCCATCGGATCCGCCGCCGCGTCAGCGCCGCGATCAGCGCCGCGACCGACGGATGGCGCTTCGCCGGATCGCCGGCCAGCCCGCGCCGCAGCGCGCGCACGACGTGTGGCGGCACGCGGCGACCGGCCGCCGGCTCGGCGATGTCCCCGCGCCGGGCGGCGGCGATCAGCTCGTCGATCGTGCGCCCGGCGAACGGGCGCGAGACGAACAGTGCCTCCCACGCCGTGACGCACAGGCTGAACTGATCCGAGCTGATGCTCGTCGCCCCCGTCGCCTGCTCGGGCGCCATGTACGCCGGCGTGCCGAGCAGGGTGCCTGTACGCGTCAGCTCGCCGGACGCCTCGCTCGCAAAGACCGCTCCCGCCACGGCCGCGCTGCTCGTCACCGAGCCGATCGACGCCTCGCCGTCGGATCGCGCCAGGCCGAAATCCCCGACGAGCACCTCGCCACCTCGGCCGACGAAGATGTTGTCGGGCTTGAGATCGCGATGGACGATGCCGGCGGCGTGCGCGGCCGCGACCCCGCGCCCGGCCTGCGTGATCACATCGAGGATCGCCTCGGTGGTTCGGGCGGCGCCGAGCCACGCGCGCAGGTTGACGCCGTCGACGAGTGCCATCGCGACGAACACACCACCGGCGTGGTCCCCGACGTCGTAGACGCCGACCACGTTCGGGTGGGAGAGCCTCGCGAGGGCCTGCGCTTCGCGACGCAGGCGATCTGCCGAGGCACCGGGTCGGAGGACCTTGATCGCGACCGGGCGGTCGAGCTCGGGATCGTGCGCCGCGTAGACCACGCCCATCGCACCGGCGCCGAGCCTTCGCTCGATCCGGTAGCGATCGATCTGGACCGGATCCGCGCCGCCGCGAATCACGATCCGCGGCTCCGTGGCCTGGGTCTCGCCGCTGGCCGCGTGCGCGTCGATGGTGGCCTCGTTCGGCAGGTCCGTGGCGACCAGGTCCGCGAGTACCGCGTGACAGCTCGCGCATCCCGCGGCGTGATCGACGATCGCCGCACGCTCTGCGTCGTCGACCGCGCCGGCCACGATCGCCGCGAGCGTATCCGCGTCCGGACAGCTCACGGTGTGGGCTCGCCAGCGACCGTGTCTGCGTGCGCGACCCCGGTCAGGCGCTCGAACGAGACCTCGAGCCGACTCTGTACGAGCCGGATGATCGAGGCGACCTCGACGGTGTCGACCTGGAGCCGGGCCGCGAGCTCGGCGCGGACCCGATCGCCGAGCGAGTCGCGGGCGGCGCTCAGCCAGCGCGCCGCGGTCGCGCGATGTACGCCGTAGAGCCGTCCGATCTGGTCGATGCTCCAGCCGTCGAGTAACTGATAGCGGAGCAGAGCGCGCGACCGCTCGTCGAGCGCGACCAGCGCGGCACGGATGGCATGCTCGACCATCTCCCGGTACTGCGCGCGCAGCACGCTGATCTCGGGATCGCGATCGGTCGCGATCCGATCGAGGATCTCGTCATCGAACGCCGCGACCTCGCGACGGCCCTTGTTGATCGCGCGGATCAGATCGCGGATCGCCATCACCCGCACGTAGGCCCGCAGGTCGCCGCGCCCGGAGAACCCGCGGGCGGCGGCCGGGCGCCCGGGTTCGTCGACCAGCAGCACGCAACGCAGCTGCGCCTTGACCTCGGCTGCCTGGTCGGCCGTCGCGCGCAGCCTCGCCGCGGCGCGATCCACCTCGCGCAGGAAGTCGCGCTCGAGGCATTCGATCGCGGCGCGATCGCCGTCGGCGCACGCGATCGCGAGATAGATGTCCGTCGCGCGCGTGCGAGCGAGCGCCTCGCTGCTCGCGTCCGCGCCGAGCCGGCGCCCCACCTCGCCGGCGAACCGCTCCGCGGTGACGGCGATCTCCGGCCACGCCGCGCGGGCCGCCTCCCACTGCGCCTCGAGGGTCGACTCGATGGCGGCCGCCTCCGCCTCGATGCGCTCCCGGGCGGCGGCCGGCGCC
Source organism: Kofleriaceae bacterium (assembly GCA_036794935.1). Taxonomy (GTDB): domain Bacteria; phylum Myxococcota_A; class Polyangia; order Haliangiales; family Haliangiaceae; genus JABFXX01. The sequence continues at coordinate 3,137 of DAIRFU010000369.1, forward strand.
GCGCCGACGAACGCTCCCAGCAGATCGCCGCCCATCGCGCCATCATAGCGGGCCGTCGCTCGACCACGCCCGGGTGGCGCCACGATTCGACGAGCACCGGTGAGCCACCACACGCCGTGGCCGCAGCTCGCACGGCGCCGTCACTCGTCGAGCTTCATGAGGTTCCAGCCATAGTGGAGCTGCTGCGTCCCCTGATCGACGTCGGCGGCACCCGCGATCGTGCCCCCGTCGGCGCTGACCTCGAACGGTCCGATCCCAGGGGTCGACCACCACTGGATGAAGCCCAGCGACGAGGTCGTCACGTCCATGTTCGCGGCGTTGCAGCTGGTCGTCTGCGTGATCGTGGCCCAGCTCTGCCCGCCGCCCATGTACGTGGCCGGCTGGCTCGTCGTGAACAGGTACAGGCTCGCGAACGTCGCTCCAGGTTGCATATCGCCCGGCATCCCCGGCGACATCGGCCCGCCGCCGGTCTCGTGCGACTGGCACGGTGGCACGCGATCGACCGACTGGAACTGCCGATCGTAGGTGAAGCTGCCGGTGCGCAGCCGATACGGGATCACGCCGCCGCCACCGCCGTTCTGATCGTCGTACTCGAGCGTGATCGTGGTCTGGATCGTCTCGGTGGTCGTGCCCGCAGCGTCCGAGCCCGTCGTCGTCGACGTCGTCGTGCCCGACCACACGCCACACGGCGCACTCGTCGGGATCACGCGCAGCGCGCCGGCCACCCGCCCGTCGATCGCGTGCGCGTGATTCGAGAGCACGAGCTCGAGGCTGTCGAACGCACCGCGGACCGTCTCGCTCGTCGGTCCCTTGTCGAAGCAGAACACCACCTTCTGCTCGCCCGTGAACGACACCGGATGCGCGAGCCAGCCGTCGGGCGTGCGGATGAGTGCATCGACGTCGAGCGCGCCCGCGGGCTGCAGGCCCGTGAGATCGATCTCGACCTTCGCGATGTCGCCGCCCGTCGGGCGGAGCAGGAAGTACGCGGCGCTGAGCGGCGGCATGTCGAGTGCCTGCGTGGAGACGGTGCCCGGCTCGAGCGCCAGCACGGCCGTGACCGGCTTGACGAGCTCGTCCGGGAACACCGGATCGAGATCGACATACCGCTGCGTGCGCGGCAACGGGTCGCCCGGAACAAACGAGGCGTTCAGGTTGCGCAGCGCGAAGGTGTGGAACGCCTGCGTGAACGAGTAGCTCTGCTCGAGAGTCTCGGTCCCTTCGGTCGGCGTGCCGTCCTTTTCGAGCGCGGTCCAGAACGAGCCGATGATGTCCGCTGATCCGAGCTCTTGTTCGACGAAGAGCGGCCAGATGTAGGCGGCGTAGCTATGAACGACCGGCACGCGCGCCATGAGGCCGATCTCCTCGTGCTGATAGCGACCGAACCGGCCGAGGTGCTCGGGCGCGGCCATCCGGTGGGGCCACGGCAGCGTGCGATCGAAATGGCACAGCGCCCACGTGGCCGACGCCTCGACGAACCACCACAGGCCCGCAGCGTCGCCGAGCACGTCGCCATTGTGGGCGAACTGGAGCACGTGAAAGAGCTCGTGGCTGAGCGTCCCGTGCATGCCCTCGCCGAGCGCGGCGCTCCGCGGCATGATGATGTAGCCGCTCGAGATCGAGCGGCCGAAGCTGTTGGTCTCGAAGCTCGGGCTCTGCTTCGCATAGGCACGGAGGCCGAGCCCGATGATCGTGGCGGCATCGTGCACCTCGCCGCCCCGCGTGATCGAGCCCTGTACGAGATAGACGTCGATCGCGTCATCGCCGCCTTCATCGGGTCCGCCTGCGTCGGGCCGGGGCACGCCCATGAGGTCGGTCATCGCCGGCCACATCGTGTCGAGCATGCCGAGCACGTGGTCGAGCATGTACACCTGGGAGCGGTCCTCGAGATCGCCGGCGGTCGCGCCTCCACACTCGGTCCAGACGCGCACGGGGATGCTCTTGCTGTGCTTGGAGCGCCACGCGTTCTGACCGCTACACTCCTCGGGCGCTGACGCGGGTGCGAGCGCGGCGCTGCGCGCCCGCGGTTCGCGTCGTGCCTCGACGCTCGCGTAGATGCTCTCGGGATGATCGGGGCGGACCAGGTACGGACGAAGCGCGGCGAGCGCCTCGGCGGGAAGCTGCGGCTCGGCCTGCGTGATGTCGCGCGGCAGGATCAGGTCTTCCTCCGTGCCCGAGCCACGCAGCTCCACGGGCAGTCGGTCATCGCCGAACCGCGCGTACGAGCGATACAGCAACGAGGTTTTGAGGTCGATCTGACCGGCCGCGAGCGCCGCCGCGATCAGCTCCTGCGACGACGGCTCCGCGGCGAGCACGTCGAGCACGAGCGGGACCTCGATCGTCGCTCCGCCTCCGGTCGCGACGACCGTGAGCTCGAGGCTGCCGAGCGGGACGTCGGCGCCGACCGAGATCTTCATCGCGGCGTTCGCGATCGGGCCGGAGAACGTCACGATATCCGCGCTCACACCGGGTGGCGGATCGGCGAGCGAGACCTCGACGTCGGCGGTGATGGCCGCGTCACGCGTCAGGGTGATGTCGAGCAGGCGCGACGAGTCCCGCAGCACCTGCGCTCCGGAGGGGGCGACCGCGACGCCGAGCCTGGCATCGCCTCCGCTACACGCGGGGATCCCGGCCGCCACGATCGCCGCCACCGTCACACCCACGAGCTGCCATCCGACTGGCTCCAGGCGGCGCTCGCGTTGCCGGACGCAGAGAGGTACCCGCATGCGAGCGTTCATGCATGGAGGAGGGAGCTCCTCCGAACGGTCGCACGGAAAAATGCACCCCGACGGGCGACAGCGTCCGGCTCGCCCTGCCAGGCGACCGGTATGTGCGCTGCCGTCGGCCGGCCGCCTACGCGCGGATCGGCTTGTACTTGATCCGGTGCGGCTGGTCGGCGTCGGAGCCGAGGCGGCGCTTGCGATCGGCCTCGTAGTCCGCGAAGTTGCCCTCGAACCACTCGACGTGGCTGTCACCCTCGAACGCGAGGATGTGGGTCGCGATGCGATCGAGGAACCAGCGATCGTGGCTGATCACCACGGCGCAGCCGGGGAACCTCTCGAGGCCATCCTCGAGCGCGCGCAGCGTGTCGACATCGAGGTCGTTCGACGGCTCGTCGAGCAGGAGCACGTTGCCCGCCCGCTTGATCATCTTCGCGAGGTGGACGCGGTTGCGCTCGCCGCCGGACAGCACGCCGACGCGCTTCTGCTGGTCCTGCCCCTTGAAGTTGAAGCTCGAGACGTACGCACGCGCGTTGATCTGGCGCTCGCCGAGCGTCAGGGTCTCGACGCCCTCGGCGATCTCGTCGAAGATCGTCTTCTTGTCGTCGAGCGCGTCGCGCGACTGATCGACGTAGCCGAGCTGGACGGTCTCGCCGATCTTGATCGTGCCCTTGTCGGGCTTCTCGACGCCCATGATCATGCGGAACAGCGTCGTCTTGCCGGCACCGTTCGGGCCGATCACGCCGACGATGCCACCACGTGGCAGCTTGAACGTCAGGTTGTCGATCAGCAGGCGATCGCCGAACGACTTGGTGACGCCGTCGAACACGACGACCTCGCCGCCGAGGCGCTGGCCCGGCGGGATCACGATCTCGAGCGAGGCATCGCGCGATTCCTTCTGCGCCTCGGCCATCATCTCGTCGTAGCGGGCGAGACGCGCCTTGCTCTTGGCCTGGCGCGCCTTCGGCGACGACCGCACCCACTCGAGCTCGCGGGCGAGCATGCGCTCGCGGGCACCCGCCTGCTTCTCCTCGTCGCGCAGGCGCTTCGCCTTGAGCTCGAGCCAGCCCGAGTAGTTGCCCTCGAACGGGTGGCCCTCGCCGCGATCGAGCTCGAGGATCCACTTCGCGACGTTGTCGAGGAAGTAGCGATCGTGGGTCACGGCGACGACGGTGCCGGCGTACTCGTCGAGGAAGCGCTCGAGCCATTCGACCGACTCGGCGTCGAGGTGGTTGGTCG
>DAIRFU010000370.1:0-7072 GCA_036794935.1 Kofleriaceae bacterium
GGTCGTACGTGATCGCGGCGATCGCGTCCTTGACGCGCATCGAGTTGGGGTCGGCCCCGAGCGCGCGCTGGAGGATCGGGATGGCCTTGTCCTTTTGCCCGCTATCGAGCATCGCCTCACCGACGATCGCGGCGAGGTTCTGCGCGGCCAGCGGGCTGCGCAGCTCCATCTCGCCGAGCTTGGCGACCATCTCGAAGCGACCGATCTCGCCGTACACCTCGCGCGCTCGCGACAGCGCTTTGAGGTTATCGGGGTGGAGCTTCCATGCGCGTTGATAGAGACCGAGTGCGCGTTCGCGCTCCGGAATCACATCCTCGACGAGAACCGCGAGCTCGAACAGTCGCTCTGACTGTTCGGGCTTCGATCCCGAAGCTTCGAGCTCTTTCTCGAGCTCATCGATCGTTTGCGTCCAGTCTCGCGACCGACGCAGGCGTTCACGAAGCAGCGTGCGCGTATCCATCTGCGGTCTATCCTCCCGCATACACAAAAGAAACTACGCCCCTCATCCTCGAAGCATTTTTATCACGGCTAGATGCGCACCGGGTGCTCGCATGCTGCCGAAAATGGCTCGGGTTTCGGATGAAGGCCCCCACCCAGCAGAGCATCTGCTGGAACGCGAGGACTAGCATTCGCAAGTACCTCGGCAAATAGGTAGACCTCGCCCGATCGGCGAGTATCACGCTCGCTGCGCCGCTTTACGATCGTTAGCAAGCTGGGGTCGAACGGCACCTGATCGAGGCAGCAATTCGACATGACATGTACCCTCAGAAACCGGCCGACGGGGCTTGCGCTCCGCGCCGACTCTGCGTGCCGCGGCGCGAGCAGCCGAAAACGCAAACACGCTCGACCTCTCGATCGAGCGCGTTGGGTCCTCGCCAAGGAGGCGGAGTCGAGGGCTACTTGTGCTTGCCCTTCTTCACCAGCTCCTCGGGCGACTGCTTCTCCGGCGGCTTGTCGAGCCCCATGCTCTTGGCCGCGATGTCCATCAGCATCTTCTGCGCCTGCTGCTTCGCGAACTCGAGCGACGCGCCGCCCGACTTCGAGAAATCCTCGAGATCGCGCTTGGCGTGCGTGAAGTCGCCCTTCTTGAAGTAGGCCTGACCGCGCTGGAACTTCGCCTTGTGGTTGTCGCGCTTGCTCTCGAGCGACTTGTCGAACGCCTCGATCGACTTGTCCCAGTTGCTCTTGTCGTAATAGCCCATGCCGAGCACGTACCAGATGTCGCTGACCTCGTTGGCCCCGGGCACGTTCTGCGCACCCTGTGACGTCACCTTGATCGCCTCGTCGGTGTAGTCCCACTTTCGGTAGAGCTCGGCGAGCGCGACGTAGGGTCCCGCCTGGCGCGGATCGGACTGCAGCGCCTTGCTGAACTCGGTCGCGGCTTCCTTCGCCTTGTCCTGCTCGCGATAGATGCGGCCGAGGTAGTAGTGCGCGCGCCACAGATCGCCGTTGAGCTTGACCGCCTCGGCGAGGTGCTGCTGCGACTTATCGAAGTTGACGACGGAGAGATCGGGCTTGATCTCCTCCGGCTTCTTGTTCTCTTTGCGCGCCTGGTCGTCGGTCGCCTGCTTGACGGCCTTGTGATAGAGCGCGACGCCGTACCACATGTTGTACATCGACTGCTCGGGCGCGATCTGCACCGCGCGCGCGAACGCATCGACGGACTTCTCCCACTCGCCGCGCTGCGCTTCGGCGCCGCCCATGCCGTACCACGCGAGGTGGTTCTCGACGTACTTGTCGACGGCCTTCTGATACTCCTGAACCGCGACTTCGAACTGCTTCGCCCCGCTCGCCTTGTTGCCCTTCGCCAGGAACGTCATCGAATCGTTCCTCGCCTGATTTGGACAACCCGCGCAGAGAAGCACGAAGAAGACCCCGAGTAGCTTCATGCTGCAAACGGTAGAACGAGTCGCTACCGGGCTCAAGCCACTTGATCGTCGAAGATCGCGGCCCTCTCCTCGCCGAAACTAGCAGCGGCGACCTTTCGGCCGCCGCGTGCACGCATCGACGGGTGGGAACTACTGTCCCGCGGGGCGGAACGTGAACGGGTAATTCACCTGCACGCCACCGCCGCCCTTCGGCTTCGGGAACTGGATGTTGTGGATCACGTCGGCGACGCAGTTCGCCACCGCGGGATCGACACCCGAGCCGCTCGAGCTCGCCACGTTACCGTTCGGGGTGATGAAGAACTGCGTCGACACGGTGCCCGACAGGCCGGGCTTCGCGAGCAGCTGCTTCTCGTAGCAGTAGGTGATCTTCTGGATGTTCCGCTTGATATAGCGGCGGATGATCGCCTTATCGAGGTCGCCCTGGGCGTTCGGCTGGCCGATCGACACCGTCGGGACCGCCGCGCTGCGGCCGCGCATACCACCGCGGCCACCACCGACGCCGTAGCCCGAGCCCGTGCCCGAGCCGTGACCGATCGTGCCGTAGCGGCCGGTACCGATCGTACCCCAGCCGGTGCCGCCACCACCCGGACCGAAGCCCGAGCGGCCGAAGCCGAAGCCGCCGTTCATCTCGCCGGCCTCGTTACCGAGCAGACCGCCGTAGATGTTGGTGTCGTCGAAGCCCGAGCTGATGTCGCCGGTGCCGGTCAGCGACGCGAACGCGCCGCCCTGAACGAGTGCCGTCGAACCGAGGATACCGGCGTTACGCGCCTGCTCGATCGCCTGCTGGCGCGCGAGCTGCGGGTCCTCCTGGTTCTTCTGCATCTTGTACTGGCCCTCGGCGCGGTCCGAGTCCTTCTTGCCCATCTTGCCCTCGTCGAGGGCCATGGCCGTGCCGGTACCGCCCGACTCGTCCTCGCCGTCGTCCGGCTTGTCCTCTTCCTCGGGCGGGGGCGGGTCGTCCTGGTTCGTGCTGTTCGACCGCATCGAGGTGTCCTCGAGCGAGGCGAGGTCGATGTTCGTGCCGCTGTCCTCGATCGGGATCTGCTGGAGCAGCAGCCAGAAGCCGAGGAAGAACGTCAGCGAGCCGGCGAAGTACGCGAGCACGCGGCTCTCGAGCCCGGCGAACAGCGGCGCCGCATGGCGACGGGGCCGCGGCACGCTCGACACGAGGAACGTGGTCTTGCCGGCGCGCACGCGGATCTTCGCGTTCGCCGGGATCGGACTGATCGTGGTGCGGCCCTGGGCCGCCAGCTCGGCCAGCGATGTGGCCTGGCCGTTGACGACCATCTCGCCTTCCATCCCGTGACCGAAATGGAACGCGAAGTCATCGCCCTGCGGCGCGACCAGCGGGAAGTCCGGCGACGGCGCCTGCTCGATCGGGAACTCGACGCCCGGCGCGCTGCCGATGCGGACGTACGGGCTCTGCTTCTCCTTGCGCATCCGCGCGAGTGCCGCGGTGCACGTCAGGAGCGAGGCGAAGAGGCCGCCGAACGCGATGAAGTCGTAGCCCTGCGAGAGCATGCGCGGGCGGACCGCGAACCCGGGCTTCTTGAGCACCGTGGTCTCGTAGTCGTACTTGCCCTTGTTGTAGGCCGCGTTGTCGACGGCTTTCCAGAACGAGAACCCGAACGCGAGCAGCGAGACGATGCCGATCGCGAACAGCGCGATCGTCGTGCTCGAGATCTTGCCGCCCTTCGGATCGATGCAGTGCTTCACGCCGACGACCGAGTCGCCGAGCATGGCCGCGACCTCGACGGCGCGCGTGCCACCGAGGTCATCGGCCTCGCCCGCCATCGCGGTCTGGAAGCCGGGCATCGGCGCCTGCGCGGTGCCGTAGAGCGCGGGACCGGCGGCGGCATGTCCGGGCGGCGGACGAACGATGGGCGCCGACTGCGGCGGAGCCGCGAACGACGCGCCCGGCGGTGGAGCGGCGAACGCCGGCGGTGCGGGCGCGCGCGGCGGTGCGGCCATCGGGGGCGGCGCCATCGGGGCCGGCTCCATCGGGCGGGCCGCCGACGCGATGATGTCCTGGTGCGCGGGTGCGTTGACGCGGGTGACCGCGTCGTCGGTCTCCTCGCCGGCGCCGATCGCCAGCTCGATCCGGGTCTCGCCGACGACGATCGTGTCGCCGGACTGCAGCTTCGCCTTGTTGACCTTCTGGCCGTTGACGAAGGTGCCCTTGGTCGAGCCGAGATCGATGATGCTCACGTCACCGGGGCCGTTGACCTCGATGATCGCGTGCATGCGGCTCACCGTCTCGTCGTCGAGCTTGAGGTGCGCCGAGGGCACCTTGCCGAGCTTGATGACGGACAGGCTCAGCCTCTCCTCGCGGATCAGCTGGTCGCCCTTGAAGATGCGGAACGTTAACGGAACCTTTGCACCGGCCATGTGTCGTTCTCCTGTATCGGAGCTACTGCAGACAAAAAGGCCGGTGACGTAGAGCGCTCGGGCTCTACAGGTCCTCGGCCGACTTGATGATCTCGGGGATGAAGTTCTTGCGGATGGTGATCAGGGAGCTGTGCTTGGCAAAGTCGCGTGCATCGACCGTCGAGCCCTCCGGCTTGATCAGGTCACCCTCGATGGTGTCACCCGAGAAGTCGTAGACCTTGACCTTCGCGTTGCTGGCCGGCTTGCCCTGCGCAAACACGGCAGAACCAAACGACGCGAGTCCGAGCACTGCAAACACGATCACGAGCTTCCGCATGGTCGATCCTTCTTTGCGAAGGGTCGGATTGCAGAGAGCCGTGAGCATCGACCCTCCGACAACCTGACCCGGTTCCTGGTTCCAGGATTCTTTCCAAAAAGTTCCGCGAGATCCAGACACTCGGATCGGACCCCGGTTGCGGGGTCGCGATCCATGGAGTTTCAGCTACTTAGTTGCCGGTGCCGGAGCCGGGGCCGGCTGCTTGGGCATCTTGGCCAGCGCGTCGGCGAACTGCTCGAGCTGCTTCACGACCTTGTCGCAGTCCTTGATGTTCTCCTTCGCCTCGTTCTTGTCGGCAGAGCTGGCGGCCTTGCCGAGGAACTGGTTGAAGAACTCCTTGGCCTGCTTGTAGACCGCCACGCTCTTGCGGAGCGCCTGGACCTGGTCCGGGTCGTTCTGCTTGTTCGCGCGGAAGTCCTTGTAGAGCACGCCGAGGTTGTAATAGGCGTCGCCGCGCGACGGATCGATGCTCAGCGCCTTCTTGTACTGCGCCTCCGAGCCGTCGAGATCGTTCAGGCCGCGCAGTGCGACACCAAGGCCGATCGTCGCGTCGTAGCTCTTCGGGTTCAGCTCGACCGCCTTGGCGAAGTGCTCCTTGGCGGTGTCGTACTTGCGGAAGTTGAGCGTCAGCAGGCCCGCGTTGATGCGTGCCTCGACGAACTTCGGGTCGCCCTCGACCGCCGCCTGGAACGACTGCAGCGCCTGGTTGAGCGAGCCCTTCTTCATCCAGTACAGGCCGTAGGCGTTCTGCAGCGGCGGGTACTTGGGGTTGCGCTTGTTCGCCTCGTCGAGCAGCGTCTTGGCGAGGTCGAGGCGGTTCTTGTTGGTCTGCGTGCCTTCCATGTAGACCAGGCCGAACACGGTGTACGCCTCGACGCTATCGGTATCGACGCCGAGCGCGCTGGACAGGTTGAAGCGCGCGTCCTCCTCGAGCTTCTTCCAGGTGCCGTCCTTCGGGTTGTCGATCTTGCGCATCTGCTCGAGGTTCATCGAGGCGAGGTTGATGCGCGCCGCGATCAGCTTACCGTTCGCCTTGATCGCGCTGTCCCAGTACTGCCGGGCCGCGTCGACCTTGCCGGCGCTGTAGTAGATCTGGCCGAGGTTCGAGAGCGCCATCGCGGCCTTCGCCGGGTCGCCCTTCATGTGGCTCGCCTGTTGGTACGCGGCCTCCGCCTGCTTGTTCATGTGGCAGCGCTGATACGACAGCCCGACCATGAACTGCGCGGCGACGAGATCGGAGTGCTCGCGCGCGACCGCCTCGAACTTCTCCGCCAGCTGCCCGCACGAGGATTCACTCCACGAGCCGGCCTTGTCGTTGGCGCGAAAGGCCTCGAGCGCCGCCTGGTAGTCCTTCTTGGCGTCGGCCGAGACCTCGACCTTGGGCCCCGCAGGTCCCCCGGCACCGGCATGGCCGATGCTCGGCGGCGGCGGCGGCTTGTTGCCCTTACCAAGACCACTCTTTTGCGCACCGCCGCACGCGACGAGCGCGAGCAGCGACGCGGTGAAGAAGGAATGCTGAATGATGTTACGCATGACTGTCTGTTCCTTCCTCGCTCAGTCGAGCTTCGCGGGGGGTTCGATGGCGATGACGGGAGCGGTCTGGGTCGACTCGCCGCGCAGCTCCGAGGCCGTCGGGAAGTCCTCCGGCTTGATCTGGCCGAGCTCGCGCTCGCACAGCTTCGACCACTCGGAGAACCAGCCGAGCTCGGTCGACTTCTGCAGGCAGATGCCGTACGCGGCCAGCGACTGCTCGGCGAGCGGCTCGGCGGCCGTCGTCAGCGCATCGCAGTACGCGTCGACCTTGTCCTGGGCGATGTCGTAGCCATCGATGATCTTCGAGGCGCGGACATCCTTCGGGATCTCGGCCGTGAACAGCTGGTCCGAGAAGTTCTGGGTGACCTGACCGAGGCGGGCGGCCGCCGCGATCGAGTTCGCGCTGTCCTTGACCGCGAGCACGGCGCTGTACTTCGCGCTGACGCCCTCGGCCGCCTTCCGCTTCCTCGTCAGCCACTCGTCGAAGCGCTTCTTCGACTTCTTCGACAGCTCCTCGTTCTTCTTCTTGTGCTCGGGTAGGCCGTCACCGAAGTTGAGGTTCTTCGGGAACTCGATGTCGAGGTACTTCTCGAACGCGACGTCGGCCTCGGCGAGCTTGCCGAGCGCGTAGTAGTAGCGGGCGCCGGCGGCGTTATCGTCCTTCTCGCTGACCCTCTTGAACTCCTTCGCGGCGGCCGCGAACTCCTTCATCGCGTCGCGGACCTTGCGGTCATCGCGCTTGACGACGGTCAGCTTGATCTTCGAATCGGGGCCGCACTGCTTCGGCGCCTCGTAGCGCTCCTTGCCCTTCTTCTTGCGGGTCGACTTCTTGGTGACGATCGCGCGCTCGCGAGTGATCTTCACGCACGAGCCCTCGACCAGCTTCACCGGGCAGGACTGCTCCCACAGGATCTGGCCGATCTTCGCGTGGGCGATGACCAGCTTG
>DAIRFU010000371.1:0-7055 GCA_036794935.1 Kofleriaceae bacterium
CCGGTGATCTCGGTCGAGACGATCGACTACCACTACGGCAAGCACCACCAGGCCTACGTCAACAACCTCAACTCCGCGGTGCCCGGCACCAAGTACAAGAAGATGTCGCTCGAGGAGGTCGTCAAGGCCTCCCAGGGCCAGGCGAGCGAGAAGAAGATCTTCAACAACGCGGCCCAGGTCTGGAACCACTCGTTCTACTGGAACTGCCTGGCGCCGAAGGCCGGCGGCGAGCCGACCGGCAAGATCAAGGACGCGATCGCCAAGTCGTTCGGCAGCTTCGCGGACTTCAAGACGAAGTTCAACGCTGCCTCGGCGGCGCAGTTCGGCTCCGGCTGGGGCTGGCTCGTCAAGAACAGCGACGGTTCGCTCGCGATCGAGACGACGGCGAACGCCGAGACCCCGTTCGCGGTCGGCAAGACCTGCCTGCTCACCGCCGACGTCTGGGAGCACGCGTACTACATCGACTATCGCAACGCGCGCCCGAAGTACCTCGAGGAGTTCTGGAAGCTCGTCAACTGGGACTTCGTCAACAAGAACCTCGGCTAGCCATCACGCGGCGAGCGCGCGCACGCGATCGCGCATCCGCGACGTCGCGCGGCGCAGCCGCGATGGGATCCGATCGACGAGCTGTGGCGCCCGCGCGCCGAGCTCGGTGATCCGATCGGAGAGCCGCTCGGCGATCGCGTAGGCGATCGCCGCGAGCAGCGGCTGCGGACGGGCCACCGGAGGCGGTGCGATCGGCTCCAGTGCATCGCGGATCGAGCGCAGCATCGCGCCGTGAAACGTCACCGGCTTCGCGCCCGGTGCGGGCAGCGCGAGGTGATCCATGCGGGCCGTTGCGGCCTCGCGCTCCTGCGGCGTCGCTCGCGCCATCGCGCGGGCGAGCTGCTCGGCCGCCGCCACGATGTCCTCGGTCGCGTCGACCTCGGTCGCCGCCACCGGACAATTCGGACACTGCAAGGAGTGCGCGATGTTGTAGGCGCGTTTGCACGTCGGGCAGTGCAGGTAGCTCATGGGCTGGTTCCAGGGTCGTGCCCGTGGCGTCTCCGAGGCAAGTTTTCGGTCCCCCGCCGGCGGTGGAGATGCACCCGGCACGGGACTTGATAGGCTCGATGGGCGTGGGTGCTCGACACAAACGTTCGCTGTGGCCGCGCGAGCATGGCGCGTATTTCCAGCTGCTCGTGCCGCTCGTGACGTCGCTCGTGCTCGTTCCGATAACGCCGGCGGCCGGCCTGCTCGCGGTGGCCGCGTGCTGCGGATTCCTCGCGAACGAGCCGCTGCTCGTCGTGCTCGGCCACCGCGGTCGCCGCCTGCGCGAGCAGGACGGCTCACGGGCTGCGCGCCAGCTCGCCCTCCTCGCCTCCCTCACCGCGGTCGCCGGCACCGCTGGCCTGTGGCTCGCGCCGCATGCCCTCGAGATCGCCGCGATCGTCGCGGTGCCGACCGCGATCACGATCGGGCTCGCCTGGCGGCGGCTCGAGCGCAGCCTCGCCGGTGAGATCCTCGCGGCGATCACGCTGTCCGGAGCCTCCGCCGCCGTGCTCGTGGCCGCGGGAAGCTCGGCGGAGGCCGCACTCCAGGTCTGGGGCGCGTGGGGGATCGGCTACGCGTGCACGGTGATCGCCGCACATCGCGTGCTCGCACGCCATCGCAAGCCGGCGACCTGGCACGACACCGTCGCGGCCCTCGTACTCGCCGCCACGACCATGGCGGGTGTCGCCCTGCTCGCGCGCGGCTGGCTGGTCGGCGCGTCGACTCCGCTCGCGCTCACGTCGCTCGTCGTCGTGCTGCGCGCTCCGAGTGCGAAGTACATGCGCACCGTCGGGTTCGTGTTCGCGATCGCATCCGTCGTCACCGGCACGCTCGCGTTCATCGAGCTGCGCTGATCCTGCGCGGCCGCGGGCCGGGCGTGCAAACGGTGCGGATCAGGCGAGCGCGCGGCTCCGCCGGTCACGCATCGCGGCGACGATCGCGTCGCGCTCGCCGGAGGAGAGCGCGCGCAGAGCCGGGAAGATCACCGACTCCTCGCGCTCGAGGTGGACGGCGAGCTCGCGGGTCAGCCGTTCGGCGACCTCTCCGAGCTCCGCGCGGAGCTCGGCGGCGCGGCGCGGTTCGGCGACCAGCGTGTCGCAGAGCGCGACGAGCCGGTCGATGGCCAGCAGGTGGTCGACGTGCTCGGCTTCCATCGAGGCGATGGCGCCGTCGACTTCCGCGCTCGTGCCGGCCAGGCGCGGTGCGATATCCTCGTTCTCGTCGGCGATGTGCAGCGGCAGCGACTCGGAGAAGTAACGCCGGACCTGCGCCGCAACCCCGCGGATCTCCGCCTCGCCGGCCGCGCTCGGGGCCGCGAGCTCGCGCGCCATGCTCAGGAACCTGCGGATCCGGTGGTGACACTCGAGGAGGAGCGCGACTGCATCTTGCGATGTCTCGCGATGGCCGATCTGGAACAACATCTCGCCACACTCTAGCAGCCGGCGTGCCGATCGGCAGCGCGTGCCTCGCGTACCCGTAAAACTGACTACGCGCGCTGCGGAAACACGACGCGCTGGATCGTGCCGCGCTCCGGCGATACGAGCAGGACGCCGTCCGCCGCGAACGCGACGTGGTACTCGAGCAACTGCCGGCGCGTCGCGGCGGTCTCGACGCTCGGCGCCTGCTCGCCCGTCTTGACCTCGGCGACCAGCAGCTCGCCGTCGCGCTCGACGAGATAATCCGCGCGCAGCTCCATCGCGACCGGCTCGCCATCGACCAGCGGTGCCCACACCACGCGCGCCTGGCGCTCGAGGATCGTGAACCCGGCATCGGCGAGCAGCCGCGCCGCCGCGTCCTCGCCGGCCCCCGCACGCGCCGCCCGTCGCCGCGCCCGCAGCGAGCCGCGCCAGCGCCGGACCCGGCGCGCGAGCCACAGGGCGAGCACCGCGGCCACGAGCGCGATGACGATCGATTGCGTCACCGTTCGATCGTCGCAGCGCCATCTGACAGTCAGGAGCGATCGCGCCGGCGCGTCGCAACGATGGCGAGCAAGAGGCCGAGCACGGCCGTCGAGCCGCCGCCGCCCGACGAGTCGCAGCACCCGCCACCGGTGCCCGGATCGTCGAGCGACAGCACGCGGACCGCATCGAACAGCAGCTGCGTGCCGCTCGCGCCGGCCTCGCCGGTGTTGTCGGCGAGCAGGACGTGCTCGTCGCCCTCGCCGGTGAAGTCGAAGTCGCCGAGCGAGATCCAGCCGCTCGCCGCCGATTGATCGACGACGACCTCGTCGCTCACGCCGCCGTGGACGATCTGATAGCGCGCGGTCTTGCTCTGACCGAGCTCGCCGCCATCGAGGTAGACCTCGACGGAGAACCGGCCGGCGCCACCGGTCTTCACGATCCACTGCGCGAAGTTCGCCGCGGTCTCGAGGCTCGTCGTGCCGGTCCACTCGCGATCGTCGTCGTAGCCGCCCGTTTCCCGGTGCCAGTAGCGCGGATCGCCGGCCGCGAGGTAGCACTCGCTCCGCTGATCGATCACGCCGTCGGCCGGCAGCGCGGTGCAGCGGTTCGCGGTGGCCCAGAACTCGGCGCCCATCTCGTCGAACGCCTCGATCGCGTGGTCGCGGTACCCGGCGGCGCGAGTCTGGCAGGTCGCGCTCGTCGAGCAGCAGCCGTTGTAGCGGCACACGATGAAGCTCGCCCACGCCTCCATCGTCGGATCCGCGGCGTCCATGACGACACCGTTCATCCAGCCCACCGCGCCGAGCCAGTCATCGGCACCCATCACGCTCTGCTGCACGCGATCGGCGACGAAGCTCACCGCCTGCGCGGCGTTGCCCTCGATCGTCAGGATGCTGTCGCCGTAAGACGCGAGCGTGTCCGCGTACGTGCCGGCGTCGAACTGGAACATGCCGAGGCCACCCTGCATGTCGCCACACGGGCCGTCGGCCGCGCCCGCGATGATCGGGCCACCGCCACACGACGGCGACGCCGGGCCCTGGCACGCGTACGTCGCCTCGGACTGACAGTGCGCCAGGTTCGTCTCGCTGATCGCGATGCCCGCCACCAGCGCGGCGTTGTAGAGGCCCATCTCCGCCGCGGCGTCGCGGATCAGCGCGAATCGCTCGTGGCGGACCTCGGCCGTCAGCTCCGCCGTCTCGGTCGACAGCGTCGGCTCCGCGCAGGCGGAGACCACCAGCACGACGGCGAGCCGCTTCATCCCGCCCATCCTATACCGGCGACGGCGCTACTTGGCCTTGCTCTGCACGGGCGCGCGCACGTAGGCCTCGGCGTAAAAATCGACGTTGCCCTTCGTCAGGTCGTAGTGGCCGTCCAGCAGCCGCACGCGCACCGTCCCATCCAGCACGATCGCGTAGTCGATGAGGCGCATGTTGCGAACGGCCTTGCCGTCGCTGAACACCACGAACCCGCCCGACAGCGAGACCGTTCCGGAGGACGATGACTTCAGCACGTGCCCGTTCACCATGCCGCTGAACCCCTTGGCGTACGCGCCGTTCGCCTTGATCGTGAGCGTCTCGCCATAGACGCCCGTCACCGAGCCGCTGTAGTTGCCCGTGGTGCTGTTGTAGAAGTCCGTGCTCGCGCCGGCTCCCGTTCGCCAGGTGCCGACGAGATCCGCCAGCGTGATCGTGGTCAACATCCGCGGTGCGCCGGGCGCCGGCCGCGCCTGGGGTGCGGGCGCCGGCTGGGCCGGTGGTGGGCTCGCCGCGACCTGGATGTTCGACATCAGCCAGTCGAGCTGGCGCCGGTAGGCCGCGAGCATCTTCGCGTCCTGCGTGTAGATCAGCACCGACACGACCTGGCTCCCGAGGTCGAGCATGATCAGGTGGGCATGGACTGCCTGCCCATCGTTCGTCACCGCCATCGCGCCCTCGTAGACCGTGCGCTTGCCGAGCGTTCGCCGGGTTGCCGCCGGCACCGAAGCGGTCGGCGTCGCTGACGTGATCCGCTTCCACTCGCTCGCGAAGCTGGCCACGGGGCCCGTGCTCGTGGGCCGCGGCACCGAGACCACCGCGATCAGGTAGTGGCCCGACCCCTGATGGACGAGCGTCGCGTGATCGGCGGTATCGGGCTGGACCTGCCAGCCCGCGGGGATCTCGAAGCTCGTCGAGCCGATCGCATGGCGCTGTGCGAAGGCGGGGCTCGCCAGCGCCGCGATCACGGCGACGATGACGCCGGCGGCGCCTGACATGTGTGACGACCGCTCCTGCCATGTTTGCATACGTGCCTCGTTTCGGTTCATCGGCGTGACGTATCCCAGGAGGATGCTCGGGCGATGTGTCGCAACCTTTTCGGTGCGACGTTTCGCTCGAGCCCCCTCCTGGGTGTCATGGCGAACATGCTGCACCCTCTCGCGAGCTCCCTGCTGTGCGTCGCCGCGATCGGCGCGCTGGGCTGCAACGGCGGCGGCGATGAAGGCGGGGCCGATGCGCGCCTGGACAGCGGCGTCGGTACGACGTCCGACGGCGGCGATGATGCGGGCCGCGTCGATGCCGGGGCCGATGCGCCCGGCGGCGTGCCGAGCGGGAGCCTGTTCCCCGACACGCTCGGGTCCGGCGCGACGAACGGCTCCGAACCACGGGTGGCCACCGATGGTAGCGGACGCGTCCACATGCTCTACACGGGGTTCACCGCCGATGCGATGGGCGCCTACCCGGTCCGATACGGCGTGTGCGCGGATGACTGTTCGAGCCTCGCCGCGTGGACCTTCATCACGCTCGCTGACCACGGCGTCCTCGGCGGAGGCGCGCGCCTCGCCGTCGACGCGCAGGGGCACGTCTCGGTGGCGTTCAGCCGCCAGCTCGCTCCCACGAGCCCGCACGAGCTCGTCGTGGCCACGTGCGACGCGTCCTGCGCGGCCCTCGCGAACTGGCAGCTGGCACCCGTCCTCGATCTGGGAGCGTCCTCCAGCTACCTGCCGGGGCCCGGCGACAACCTCGTGATCGATGGCCAGGGTCGGCTGCGGATGGCGTTCTTCGGGTCGGCGACCGGGCTGATCTACGGCGAGTGCGACGGCGGCTGCGTCGATGCGGGGAGCTGGACGTGGACGCAGCTGACGACGAGCTTTCGCCAGGTGGCGCTGGCGCTGACCGCGGCCGGTCAGCCTCGGCTCGCCCTGAGCGACAACACCACGCTGTTCTATGCGGAATGTGACTCGGCCTGCACCACCCCGGCATCCTGGAGCAGCACCGCGCTGTTCTATGCGTCGAGCCCGCACTTCGCGATCCGGGTCGACACGCAAGGCAGGCCGCGCATCGCCTGGAATCAAGGCGCGACGGGCATCGCCGGCCAGGAACAGCTGGATGATGTCGTCATCTACGGCTGGTGCGATGCCTCCTGCGCCGAGGCTACCGGCTGGAGTGCCTTCACGGTCGGACTCGCCGCCGGCGATGGGACCGAGGGCGTCGATCTGACGTTGCTCCCCGATGGATCCCCGCTGATCGCCGCGAGCCTGCGCGCAGCCCCGAACGGGATCGGCGTCGCAGCGTGCAGCGGTGGTTGCAATACCGGGTCGGCGACCTGGAACATCGGCAGGCTCGATCCGGCGGACGAGCTCACCGCGTCGACGCCACCTCCGCTCCCCAGCTGCTCGGGCACGACGCCCGAGGCGTTCTGGTACACCGGCGAACAGCCCGCACTCGTGGTGAACGCCGCCAGGAACACCGTCGACGCCGTCGACCGCACCTATGCTCTGCAGAGGTGCGGCAGCAACGGGACCATCAGCGAGGGCGTGAGCTTCCCGCGGTTCACGCGCATCGCATGGTGAGCGACCGCGGAGGTTCAGCCGAGCAGGCGCTCGAGCGAGACGTCGATCCGGCTCTGGACCAGGCGAACGATCGAGTCGACCTCTTCGACGGAGATCGCGAGGCGACTCGCGAGCTCGCCGCGAAGCGCCGTGGCGAGCTCTTCCCGCGCTGCGCCGACCCATCGCGCCGCGGTCGCACGGTGGACGTCGTAGAGCGCACCGATGCGGTCGCCCGTCCAGCGATCGATCAGGCTGTACCGCACCAGCGCACGCGCTTGCTCACCGAGCCGGGTGAGCGCGGCGCGCATCGCAGCATC
>DAIRFU010000918.1:0-1989 GCA_036794935.1 Kofleriaceae bacterium
CGATGGTGTTCGGCGTCCGGCTCGGCATTCTGATCGGCTAGTACCTGCGCTCCGTCGAGCGCGGGGCGGTCATGTTCGCGGTCCTGGTCTGCGTCGTCGTCGCCGAGATCGGCGCGCGCATCCACCTCGATCCGCTCATCGTGCTGCTCGCCGCCGGCATCTGGCTGCGCAACTTCTCGCGGGCCGACGCGACGCTGCTGTTCCGCGACTTCGAGTCCGCCCAGCTTCCCGTGTTCCTCGTGTTCTTCGCGCTCGCCGGCAGCAAGCTCGACATCTACGCGCTGTGGTCCTCGCTGCTGCCCGTCGCGCTGCTCGCGCTCGTCCGCGCCGGCAGCTTCTTCGTCGGCGCGCGGTTCGCGTGCAAGGTGACGGGTGCCGACGAGGTCGTCACGAAGTACGCCTGGTTCGGGCTCGTGCCGCAGGCCGGCCTCGCGCTCGCCCTCGCGCTCGTGCTGCGCAACACGTTCCCGCAGTTCGGCGACGGTGCCGCCGTGATCCTGCTCGGGGTCGTCGGCTTCAACGAGTGCACCGCGCCCGTGGTCCTGCGCGCCATGCTCGTGCGCAGCGGCGAGGCCGGCAAGAAGCAGGGCGTCGACTTCGCGGCCGGCGGGCACTGACCGATCAGGGTACGCCCCATCGACCGTGCCCCATTTGAGGGTGATGATCCATTGCTCGGCGATCGCGCGCGCGATCTGATCGCCGCCCCCGAGAACCTGGTCTTCGTCAGCGCGGCCAGCATCTGGGAGCTCCGCATCAAGGAGGCAATCGGCAAGGTCGAGCTTCCCGAAGACTTTGCGGACGTCCTCGCGGCGCAAGCATTCGAAGCGCTCGCCGTCACACCTGCGCACGCTCACGCACTCCGTGGCTTGCCGCTCCATCACCGAGATCCGTTCGATCGCATGCTCGTCGCTCAGGCGCGAGTCGAACAACTGACCGTCATGACGCGCGACCCTATCGTCGCGAAGTACGATGTGACCGCGCTGCTAGCGTGAGCCGAACCGCAGGAGCGTCAACTCCGATCCGCACCGAGGTTGCGCGCGTGGCATGGCAACTCGGCGGCGCCGTCGTGTTTCCTCGCAGGACCTATTGGGCTCGCGAGGTTCGCGCCGGTCGCGGTAGGCACTCACGATGTCGGGACGCAGGACACCGGAATCCGCACTCAGCACGTCGACGTAGCCGTCGGAGCCGCGAGGGCGATCGATCCGACGACCCTGGTGGGGAACCAGAGCCTCGTCGACGCGATGCGAGTCTCAGGGTTTCAAGAGCTCGGTACGATAGCGTGGCGCGAGCTCCGAAGCCTTGCGCAAAAACTCTTTCATGTCGGCATCGCCGGGTTTCGGCGCGAGCGTCGTGCGGCTCTCGACCGCCCTGCCAAGTGCGAGAAAGAACTCTTCCTGGCCCGCCGGCGAGCACATACAGAGCATGCGCGACGCCTTGCCTGACACGTTCGTGAAGAAGTGCGGCGCGTTCGCCGGAATGTTGACGGTCATCCCGGCCTTGATCAGCCGTTTCTCGCCGCGAAACGTGAACTCGATCTCGCCGTCGAGCACCGTGAACATCTCCTCGAAGTCGTGACGGTGCGGGCCGGGCCCACCGCAGTGCGGAACCGCCATGTCGATCAAACAGTACCGACCGGCGGTATCCGCACCCGACAAGAGAATCGTGTACGTGTCGCCGACCATGGAGACATGGCGCAGTGTCGGGTCATCAGGATCGACGACCGACAACGTGCGTGTCGGATCGTCAGCGGGGATTTGATCGGTCGAAATGGACATGGCTCGGCTCCTGGAAAGGCTTGTACCAAGTGAATGCAAGGCCGGATCCGGGACCAATGCGATGGGGGCCGGTCGGCGCGGACTCAGCCCAGCCGGTCGCGGTAATCGTGGTAGCCGAACCGGCGATGGACCGTGATCCGGCCCGTCGCCGGATCGTGGGTCGCGATCGAGGGCAGGCGCACGCCGTTGAACGTCGTGGTCTTGACCATCGTGT
>DAIRFU010000372.1:0-7040 GCA_036794935.1 Kofleriaceae bacterium
ACGAGCGCGGCCGCCACACGACGACGCGGCGCGAGCTGTTCGTCACCGAGCACGGGCTGTGGATCGACACGCCCGGCATGCGCGAGCTCGCGCAGTGGATCGACGAGGCCGACGAGGGTGGGTTCGAGGACCTCACCGCGCTCGCCGAGCAGTGCCGGTTCCGGGACTGCCAGCACCGCGCCGAACCGGGGTGCGCCGTGCGTGCCGCCGTGGAGGCCGGTACGCTCGATGTCGATCGCCTCGCGAGCTTCCACAAGCTCGCCGAGGAGCGTGTGACGGGCGCCCACAAGCAACAAGCCGCACACCGCCTCGCCGAAACCCGGAAAGCGAAGGCAAAGAAGTACGCTCCGCGCCCCGGCAAGCCCGAGGACGAGCGCTGATCCCGCTCGCGTTCGGCCGCGCGATCGGAGAGGATCGATCGTGGAGGGGATATGCGCAGACTTGCCTTGCTCGCACTGCTCGCCGCCTGCGGTGGAGACGACGGTGGCGGCCCGATCGCGATCGACGATCTCGAGGGCGCCGTCATCAACGCCTACTGCAACCTGTACGTCCACTGCGGGCTCATCGACGACGCCGCGACGTGCCGGATGCTGGACCTCGATCTGGACGCCGACGAGAGCCTGATCGAGGCGGTCAATGCCGGCAAGGTCATCTATCACGCCGACCTCGCGGGTGAGTGCCTCGCGAGCATCAGCGCGAGCTGCTCGGTCGCACAGCTCGACCGCAACGACGACACCGCCGCGTGCGAGGCGACGTTCGAGGGCACGGTCGCCGCGGGAGGCCAGTGCGCGATGAACGAGGAGTGCTTCTCGCAGAGCTGCGACGTGCCGAGCTGTCCCGACGCGTGCTGTCAGGGCACGTGCGTGGGCGATGCGCCGACGCCGAGGCCGAAGGTCGGCGAGGCATGCGGAGGCACGGCCAGTTACAACTGCGTCGATAGTTACTGCGACAGCATCGCCAGCGTGTGCAAGGCCTACGTCGCCGACGGCCAGCCGTGTACGTCGTCGAGCGAGTGCGACAACGGGCTCTGCGGCGCCGACCAGCTCTGCACGTCGTTGCCCGGCCCCGGCGATGCCTGCGACCTGACGACCGGCGAGAGCCAGTGCGGGGAGATCGGTTACACGTGCAGCGCGACGTCGGGGACGTGCGTCGCGGTCGGCCTCACCGGCGATGCCTGCACGACGGAGCGCGACTGCTCGGGGATCTATACGTGCGGCGCCTCGGGGACCTGCGAGCTCGGCCCGCAGCTCGGGGATGCCTGCAACGTGCAAGGCCCCCCGGGAGACTGCATCGATCGCAGCTTCTGCGAGCCGACGACGATGGTGTGCACGGCGCCAAAGCCCGCCGGCGCGGCGTGCCAATCGAGCTCCGAGTGCATCGACGACTGCGACTTCGCGACGTCGACCTGCACGAAGCCGCCGATCTGCATCTGAGGGCTCGCCCGACGGGGTTCTCCGGACCCCGCGGCGTGCTATACGAACGCGCTCGTGATCGCGTTCTCGTCGGTGTCCAAGCAGTACGGCGGCCAGCTCCTGTTCGTCGATGCCTCGTTCCAGATCAACCCGGGCGAGAAGGTCGGGCTCGTCGGCCCGAACGGCGCCGGCAAGAGCACGGTGTTCCGGCTGATCGTCGGCGAGGAGAGCCCCGATGACGGCAACGTCGAGAAGCCGCGCAAGCTGACGGTCGGCTACTTCCGCCAGGATGTCGGCGACCTGCGCGGCCGGTCGATCCTCGCCGAGACCTGCGCCGGCGCGGGCGAGGTCGCCGAGCTCGCCGACGAGCTCGCGGTGCTGACCGCCAGGCTCGAGGCTGCAAGCGACGTGGAGGCGGCCGGATCCACGCCGGCCGCCGGGGTCGCCGATCTCGACGCCGTCGTGATGCGCTTCGGCGAGGTCCAGGCGCGCTACCAGGATCTCGGCGGCTACGAGCTCGAGGCACGCGCGCAGGAGATCCTGCACGGCCTCGGCTTTGCGCAGGAGCAGCTCCACGCCGATGTTGGCACGCTGTCGGGCGGCTGGAAGATGCGCGTCGCGCTCGCCCAGATCCTGCTCGCGAAGCCGGAGCTGCTGCTGCTCGACGAGCCGACGAACTACCTCGATCTCGAGTCGATCCTGTGGCTCGAGACGTTCCTCCGCGACTACGCGGGCACCGTCGTGATGACCTGCCACGACCGCGCGATCATGAACCGCGTCGTCGCCAAGATCGTCGAGATCGACGGCGGCAGCGTGCGCACGTACGGCGGCAATTACGACTTCTACGAGCAGGCGCGCGAGATCGAGGCGGCGCGCCGCGAGGCCGAGTACGCGCGGCAGCAGGCGATGCTCGCCAAGGAGAGCCGGTTCATCGAGCGATTCAAGACCCACGTCGCGAAAGCGGCCCAGGTGCAGAGCCGGCTCAAGAAGCTCGACAAGATCGAGAAGATCGCCGAGCCACGCCGGTTCGTCGAGAAGAGCTTCGAGTTCCGCACGCCGCCACGCTCGGGCGACGACGTCGTCCGCATCGACGCGGTCAAGAAGGCGTTCGGCACGCGCGTCGTCCACGATGGCCTGACCGTGACCGTGCGGCGCAAGGAGCGCTGGGCGGTGATGGGCGAGAATGGCGCCGGCAAGTCGACGCTGCTCAAGATGATCGCGGGCGCACTCGCGCCGGATGCCGGCGAGGCGGTGATCGGCGCGTCGGTGTCGATGGGCTATTACGCGCAGCACGTGATGGAGCTGCTCGGCGGCGATCGCACCGTGCTCGAGGAGCTGCAGGAGCATGCGCCGAGCGCGAACCAGGGCACGCTGCGCAGCCTCGCCGGTGCGTTCGGCTTCCACGACGATGACGTGTTCAAGCCGATCGCGGTGCTCTCGGGCGGCGAGCGGGCGCGCGTCGCACTCGCGAAGCTGCTGTTCGACGCGCCGAACCTGCTCGTGCTCGACGAGCCGACGAACCACCTCGATATCGCGACCAAGCGCGCGCTGGTCAAGGCGCTGCGCGAGTACGAGGGCACGTTGATCTTCGTGTCGCACGATCGCCAGTTCCTGAGCGCGCTCGCGACCCGGGTGCTGGAGCTGGCGCCCGGCACGGCCCGGATCTACGGCGGCAGCTACGACGAGTACGTCGCCTCGACCGGCCGCGAGGCTCCCGGCATGCGCGCTTGAGCCGCAGTGTGCCCTCGCGCACGGGTGTGCGCCGAGGTGCGGTGATGCGCTCGGGCGAGAATCGGCGTTTCGCCGCGTTAGCCAGCCGTGCGGCCAGTGAACGACCGAGCGCCTGGGCACAGTGCGTGCAGTCCGTCGCGGTCCCGTGCCTCGTAGTCCCCTGCCGCGCTCCCGCGGCCTGCTCCCGCCCAAGTCTCTCGCCGCCTTCATCGCCGCGCTCGTCGTCACGTTCGTGATCTCGGCGCTGACGTACAACTCGATGGAGTCGCGGTCGCGGGCCGGCGATGCGATCCAGCAAAGCACCGCCGCGCGCAACGCGCTGAACAAGCTGCTCGTCGCGCTCGAGGAGGCGCAGGGCGGCCAGCGCGGGTACCTCCTCACCGACGATCAGAGCTACCTGCGCTGGCCCGATCTCGCCTCCGCCTCCGCGCCGGTCTACCTCGCCCAGCTGCGCATGTTGCTCGGTGGGCAGCCCGAGGAGCTGATGCAGGTCGAGGTCCTCTCCGCGCTCGTCCTCGGCCGGCTCGAGGTCATGTACGAGACGATCGCGCTCAAGCGCGAGGGGGAGAGCGCCGCCGCCGATCGGCTCGTGCGCATCGGCCGCGGCAAGCCGATGATGGACGAGCTACGCCGGCTGACCACCGCGCTGGTCGGCGAGATCCAGACCCGGGTCGACCGGGTCAGCGCGGAATGGGAAGGCTCGGTGCAATGGTCGGGGTACGTGATGCTCGGTGGCGCGAGCTTGCTGGTGACCATGCTGCTCCTGCTCGGCGTGCTCTCGTCGCGTGACTTCCGGATCGTCGGTGCCGAGGCCTGGGTGCGCCGGCTCCAGCTCGAGCTCGGCTCGCAGATGCAGGCCGACGTCCGCCTCGACGTGCTCGGCGAGCGGGTGCTCGACGTGATCGTGCCGAACCTCGGCGCGCGGCTGGGTGGCCTGTACGTCGCGGAGCCCGACGGCCTGCACCGGATCGCCGGTCACGCGCTCCCCGCCGACGCGCAGCGCCACCTCGCTCCCGGCGAGGGACTGCTCGGCCAGGTCGTGCTCGACGGGCGCGTGGTCCACCTGACCGATGTGCCCGAGAACTACCTCTCGATCTCGTCGGCCGCCGGCCGGACTCGACCGCGCGAGGTCGTGATCGTGCCGGCGATCATCGAGGGCAAGGTGCAGGCGGTGCTCGAGCTCGGCTTCTTGCACGGCGTCGCCGCGATCGAGATCGCGGCACTGACCCGGATCGCCGAGTCGGTCGGCGGTGCGGTGCGCGCATCGCGCGACCGCAACAAGCTCGAGGATCTGCTGGAGGAGACGCAGCGCCAGGCCGAGGAGCTGCAGTCGCAGCAGGAGGAGCTCCGCGTCGCGAACGAGGAGCTCGAGCAGCAGAGCCGCGCGCTCCAGCTCTCGCAGACCCAGCTCGAGAACCAGCAATCCGAGCTCGAGCAGATCAACGCGCAGCTCGAGGAGCAGACCACATCGCTCGAGCGCCAGCGTGACGAGCTCGCACGCGCCGGGGCCGAGCTGCAGCGCGCGAACGAGTACAAGTCGCAGTTCCTCGCGAACATGTCCCACGAGCTGCGCACGCCGCTCAACAGCTCGCTCATCCTGGCGAAGCTGCTCGCCGACAACCGGGCCGGCAACCTGGACGCCGAGCAGGTCAAGTTCGCGAACACGATCTACTCGGCGGGCAACGACCTGTTGACGCTGATCAACGACATCCTCGATCTCTCCAAGATCGAGGCAGGCATGCTCGACGTCCGCACCGAGCCGGTCGTGCTCGGCCGGTTCGTCGACGGCCTGCGCAACACGTTCACGCCGATGGCGGAGCAGAAGCAACTCGCACTCGAGATCGCGATCGCCGCCGATGTGCCCGAATCCATCGAGACCGATCCGACGCGGCTGCAGCAGATCGTGCGAAATCTCATGTCCAACGCGGTCAAGTTCACCGATCGCGGTGGCGTCACGCTGGAGATCGCCGCGGTCCAGGGAGAGCGGATCGCGTTCGCCGTGCGCGATACCGGCATCGGCGTCGCGCCCGACCAGCAGGCGCTGATCTTCGAGCCGTTCCGCCAGGCCGATGGCGCGAGCACGCGCAAGTTCGGCGGCACCGGGCTCGGGCTCTCGATCTCGCGCGACCTCGCGCGGCTGCTCGGCGGCGATCTGACGATCGAGAGCGCGCCCGGCCGCGGCAGCACGTTCACGCTGACGCTGCCCCGCCGCGCCCCCGTGCGGGCCGCCACGCCACCGGTCGCCGCCACACCGCCACCGCCCGCGCTCCGCCGGCCCGCGCCCCCGAGCACCTCGGCGCCGAAGCTACGGCCCGCGCCGTTCGAGGACGACCGGACGAAGATCACGCGCGAGGCACGCTCGCTCCTGATCGTCGAGGACGACGTCCCGTTCGCGCGCGTGCTGTTCGATCTCGCGCACGAGCTCGAGTTCTCGGCGATCGTATCGACCAGCGGTGACGACGCGCTCGTGCTTGCCCGCGACCTGTCACCGAGCGCGATCGTGCTCGACATCGCGCTGCCCGACCGCTCCGGCCTCGCGGTGCTCGATGCACTCAAGCGCGACGCGGCGACGCGACACATCCCCGTTCATGTCGTATCGGCTCACGACTACACGCGCACGGCGCTCGCGATGGGCGCCGCCGGCTACGCGCTCAAGCCGATCGAGCGCGACCGGCTGGTCGACGCGATCAGGCGCCTGGAGGAGCGGTTCACGCGCAAGCTGCGCCGCGTACTCGTCGTCGAGGATGATCCGTTGCTGCGCGAGAGCACCGCCCGGCTGCTGTCGAGCGACGATGTCGAGACCGTCACCGCCGGCACCACCGCCGAGGCGCTCGAGCTGCTCCAGAGCTCGACGTTCGACTGCATGGTGCTCGACCTCGCGCTGCCCGACCGCAGCGGCCTCGAGCTGCTCGAGGACATGGCGCAGGGCGAGCAGTACGGCTTCCCGCCGGTCATCGTTTACACCGGCCGGTCGCTCTCGACCGATCAGGTGCACGAGCTCGAGCGGTTCTCGCCCTCGATCATCATCAAGGGCGCGCGCTCGCCCGAGCGCCTGCTCGACGAGGTGACGCTGTTTCTGCACCAGGTCGAGTCCGAGCTGCCGCCAGAACGCCAGCGCATGCTCCGCGACGCGCGGGATCGCGAGACCGTGTTCGAGGGCAAGCAGATCCTGATCGTCGAGGACGACGTCCGGAACGTGTTCGCGCTCAGCGCCGTGCTCGAGCCCAAGGGCGCTGCGGTCGCGATCGCGCGCAACGGGCGCGAGGCGCTCGATTACCTGCGCGGCCACCCGGACGTCGACCTCGTGCTGATGGACATCATGATGCCCGAGATGGACGGGCTCGAGGCGACGCGCGAGGTCCGCAAGGACCCGGCGCTCGCGAAGCTGCCGATCGTCGCGCTCACCGCGAAGGCGATGGCCGATGACCGCGAGAAGTGCCTCGCCGCCGGCGCGAACGACTACATCGCGAAGCCGCTCGATGTCGACAAGCTGCTGTCGCTGGCCCGGGTATGGATCCGCAAATGACCACCCGCGTGGAGGACATCGAGCTCGAGCTGCTGCTGGATGCGATCCATCGCATCTATCACTACGACTTCCGCTCGTACTCCGAGGCGTCGCTGCGCCGCCGGATCGGCGCCGCGCTGGTGCGGTTCCGCTGCGAGACGATCTCGCGGCTCCAGGAGCGCGTCATGCGGGAGCCGGCGCTGTTCAGCGAGCTGCTCGGCTTTCTGACCGTCCAGGTCAGCGACATGTTCCGCGACCCGATCTATTTCCGGGCGCTGCGCGAGCACGTCGTGCCATACCTGAAGACCTACGCCTCCGTGAAGGTCTGGGTCGCCGGCTGCGCGACCGGCGAGGAGGCGTACTCGCTCGCGATCCTGTTCCACGAGGCGGGC
>DAIRFU010000373.1:0-7039 GCA_036794935.1 Kofleriaceae bacterium
GCTGCGTGGCGTGCCGCGCGTGCCGACGCGACGTTCTGGGCCGAGGTCGATCAGCTGCTCGCGGACTACGTCGGCCGGCCGTCGCGGCTGTATCACGCCGAGCGGCTGTCGGCCGCCGTCGGCGCGCAGGTCTATCTCAAGCGCGAGGACCTCAACCACACCGGCGCGCACAAGATCAACAACTGCATCGGCCAGGCGGTGCTCGCGCGGCGCATGGGCAAGCGCCGGCTGATCGCGGAGACCGGCGCGGGGCAGCACGGCGTCGCGACCGCCACCGTCGCCGCGCTGTTCGGGCTGCCGTGCGAGATCTACATGGGCGCGGAGGATGTCGTACGCCAGTCGCTCAACGTCGAGCGCATGAAGCTGCTCGGCGCCGAGGTCCACGCGGTGCAGAGCGGTACGCGCACGCTGAAGGACGCGATGAACGAGGCGCTGCGCGACTGGGTCACGAACGTCGGCGACACGTTCTACCTGATCGGCTCGGTCGCCGGCCCGCATCCGTATCCGTGGATGGTGCGCGATCTACAGAGCGTGATCGGTCGCGAGACCCGCGCGCAGCTGCAGGCGCAGGCCGGCCGGCTGCCCGACGCGCTGATCGCGTGCGTCGGCGGCGGCTCGAACGCGGCGGGGCTGTTCGCCCCCTTCGTTCCCGCGGCCCGGAGTGAATCCGGGCCCACGCCGGGCGTACGGCTGTTCGGCGTCGAGGCGGCGGGCGAGGGCATCGCGACCGGCCGTCACGCCGCGACGCTCGGCGCCGGGCGCGTCGGCGTGCTCCACGGCAGCAAGAGCTACGTGCTCACGCACACCGACGACGCCAGCCTCGGCCAGATCGCCCACGCGCACTCGATCAGCGCCGGCCTCGATTACCCCGGCGTCGGGCCCGAGCACGCGTACTGGAAGGAGACCGGCGCGGTGACGTACGTGTCGCGCACCGACGACGAAGCACTCGCCGCGCTCGAGCGGCTGGCGCGGACCGAGGGCATCGTGTGCGCGCTCGAGACCGCCCACGCCGTCGCCGCGCTCGACGAGGTCGTGCAGGTGCTCGGCAAGCCCGACGCGCTGATCGTCATCGGGCTCTCCGGCCGCGGCGACAAGGACATGGTGACGATCGCGGACCGGAGGCAGTCGTGAGCGCGCCGGCCGCGAGCCGTCTGCGTGCCGCGTTCGACCGCGCCGCGGCGGAGCAGCGCGCCGCGTTCGTCGCGTACCTGACCTTTGGCGACCCCGATCCCGAGACCTCGATCGCGGTCGTCGAGGCGGCGTGTCGCGCCGGTGCCGACGTCATCGAGCTCGGGGTGCCATTCTCGGATCCGTCCGCCGACGGCCCGTCGATCCAGCGCGCGATGGAGCGCGCGCTCGCCGCGGGTGGTAGCCTGCCCGCCGCGCTCGACGCCGTCGCCGCGCTGCGCGCGCGTGGCATCGAGACGCCGATCGTCCTGTTCGGTTACTACAACCCGGTGTTCGTGATGGGTCCGGCCGCGTTCGCCGCGCGGGCGGCCGCCGCCGGTGTCGATGCCGTCCTCACGGTCGATCTGCCGATCGACGAGCTCGCCGAGCTCGCGCAGCCGCTCGCCGCGCACGGTCTCGCGGTGATCCCGTTGGTCGCGCCGACCTCGACGGCCGAGCGGATCGCGCGCCTCGGCTCGTTCGCGCCGCCGTTCGTCTATTACATCTCGCTCACCGGCGTGACCGGTGTGCGCGCCGCGGCGCCGGTCGATCCGGCCAGGCTCGCGCGAATTCGAGACGCCTCGCACGCGCCCGTCGCGGTCGGCTTCGGGATCCGGACGCCCGCCGATGCGGCACGGTTCTCCGCGATCGCCGACGGCGTCGTCGTCGGTTCCGCGCTCGTCGATCAGGTCGCGGCCGGCGCGCCCGGCGAGGCGCCTGCACGCGTCGCCGCGCTCGTGACCGAGCTCGCGCGCGCGATGCCGCGATAGCGGTGGCCCCGCGTCACTTGACCTGCGAGCAGAACGCGTCGGTCGTCACGGTGTCGGGTGTCATCGGGCCAAGGCCGCCGTACCTCGCGCGCTGCTGCGTCGTGAGCGTGCGCGCCTTCGCGATCGCGCCGAGCACGTCGGCGCCCTCGGTCGGCGTGCGATCGTACGTGGTGTAGTCGACGCGATAGAGCCCGAAGTGCGGGGCGAAGCCCTCGGCCCACTCGAAGTTGTCGGTCAGGCTCCAGTGGTAGTAGCCGCGCACGTCGACGCCGTTCTCGTCGCGCGCCCGCGCGATGGCCTCGAGCACGCGCACGATGTTCTCCGCGCGTCGTGCGCCGACGTCGGTCGCGATGCCCGCCTCGGTGACGACGAACGGCAGGGCCGGATAGCGCAGCTTGAAGTCGATCAAGATGGTGCGCAGGCCGTCGGGCCAGAACTCGTAGCCCATCTGCGGCACGCAGAACGTGGGATCCGGCGTCGTCAGGCACGCGCCGAGGTCGATCGCGTTGAGGCACGGCGTCAGGCCGACCGGAGCGGGCAGGATCGCGGTCGCTGCGGTCACGCCGGCGCGGAAGTAGTACTGCAGGCCGAGCCAGTCGAGCTTGCCGGCCCAGCTCGGGTGCGGCTCCTCGCCGCTGCCGTCGAGGTCGGCGTCGAACATGCCGCTCTCGAGCGCGTCGACCATCGCGTAGTGGAAGAAGTAGACGAGCCGGTCGCGCGCCGCGAGATCGTCCGGGTGGCTCGACCGCACGTTCGCGCGCGCCGGCTGCCAGTCCGCGACCGAGAGCGACAGGCCGACAACGGCGGCCATGCCATCGCCGTCTGCGTCGATCGTGTCGTTCGCCTTGATCGCGTCGTACATGCGGACATGCGCCTCGACGTAGTCGCGCAGCACCGGCACGAAGTCGCTCTCGATCGCGAAGATCGTCATCCGGCCGGGCGGAAAGATGCCGACGCCGTAGCTCGCGAACAGGTAGTTGACCGGCTCGTTGACCGTGCCCCACTCGTCGACGAGGTCACCGAAGCGCTGCGCGATGAGCGCCGCGTGCTCCGCCATCTCGTCGATGATCAGCGGGCCGCCGGTCGGGTGGCCGAGCCAGCACAGGTTGTCGTCGGTCGGCCCGGCCGCGCACGCGATGTCGCGCGGATCGGCGACCCACACCGGGTTCGAGAAGTGATGGAGCGTGACGAGCGGCCGGATGCCGCGCGACGCGAGCGCCTCCAGCTCCTCGCGGTAGTGCGCGATCGCGGCCTCGTCGATCTCGTCGCGCTTCGGCTCGATGCGGGCCCACTCGATCGAGAATCGGTAGCTGTCGAGGCCCATGTCCTCGACGAGCTGGACATCGTCGAGCGCCTTCGTGTAGCCCTTCACCGCGTCGCCGACGAACGCGGCCCCCTTGCCGAGGCCGCCCTGGTCCTCGGGCGCGGTCCACGCCCACCAGTCGGTGCGCGGGTTCATATCCTCGATCTGGGTCGCCGCGCTGGCCGCGCCGAACCGGAAGCTCCCGCGGCCCGCGTCGCCGGCGAGCGGCCCGATCGTCCCGAACGTCATCGGCTCGGTCGAGACGCCATCATCACCGCACGCGCCGGCCGCGCCGAACAGACACACTCCCAGGACAAACGCTCGCATCGCGCGCCATCCTAACCAAAGGCCTGCCTTGACACCCGAGATCGCGTTCCTATACTCGCTCCCTTCGCCATGGTGAAGGATGCTTCTCCGTTCAAGGTGCTGGTGCGCGAGCTTCCAGTCCACCGCCACTTCGAGGTCCCGCCGACGCTCGTCGCGGACTGGCTCAAGGGGTTGCCGATGCGCGACGCGCTCGGCGCGCCCGAGGGCGATCCCGAGGCCGGTGAAGGCGTCGCGGATCTCGATCTCTACGCCGACGGTACGCACGCGTTCGCCGCGGGCACGTTCAAGGGGCACCTGATCGTCGCGTGCAGCCGCTGTGTCGGCCCGGTCAAGCTCGTGCTCGACGAGACGTTGCGGGTGACCTTCATGCCGCCGGGCGAGATGCCGCAGGAGGAAGCGGGCGACACCGCGGGCGAGGAGGGCGCCGAGGTCAGCGAGGAGGATCTCGACGTGTTCGCCTACGACGGCGAGAAGATCGACCTCGAGCCGCTGTTTCGCGAGCAGTTCGTGCTCGCGATCCCGTACGCGCCCCTGTGCGCCGAGGACTGCAAAGGTCTGTGCTCTCAGTGCGGGATCGACCTGAATACAGGCACCTGCAGCTGCGAGAAACCGATCGATCCGCGCCTGGCTGCACTCAAGGGCTTGAAATTGCCCTCGTGACCTGGCACAAAGCCGGTCCCGGAGTTCTCCCATGGCACTGCAAAAACGACGTCGCGGCCCCGCCCGCACTGCACATCAGCGCTCGGCGTGGATGAAGAAGTCGGGCGAGAATCGCCCGACGGTCCAGGCTTGCCCCAACTGTGGCGCGCCCAAGGTTCCGCACCGCGTGTGCATGGCCTGCGGCCAGTATCGCGGCGAGACCGTGATCGCCAAGCCCGCCGCCGAAGAGTAATCGGCTCTCGCATCGGCTAGTCTCGCAGCGTGCTGCGAGTCGTGCTCGATGCCATGGGCAGCGATCGCGCGCCCGGTCCCGAAGTCCTCGGTGCCGTCCGCGCCGTGCGTGCCCGCGATGATCTGCAGGTGACGCTCGTCGGCGACGGGCCGCGCTTGCATGCGCTGCTCGCCAAGGAGCCGCGCGATCGGATCGACGTCGTCCACGCGACCGAGGTCGTCACGATGCACGACCACCCGGGCCAGGCGTTTCGCCAGAAGCCCGACTCGTCGATGCGCGTCGCGGTCGACCGCGTCGCCGCCGGCGAGGGCGAGGCCGTCGTGTCCGCGGGCAACAGCGGCGCGATGCTGGCAACGTCGCTGTTCGTGCTCGGCCGGCTCGCCGGCGTCGAGCGGCCCGCGATCGTCACCGTGCTGCCGACGCCGTCGGGCCCGCTCGTCCTGTGCGATGCCGGCGCGAACGTCGAGCCCAAGCCGACCCACCTCGCGCAGTTCGGCGTGCTCGGCGCCGCGTACGACCGCGTCGTCCACGGACGCGCGCGTCCCCGGCTCGGCCTGCTCGCGAACGGTGCAGAGCCTGGCAAGGGCACCGCGCTGACCCGCGACGCGCACGCGCTGCTCGCCGCCGCCTCGGGCGCGTTCCAGTACGTCGGCTACGTCGAGGGCAGCGACCTGTTCCGCGGCGTCGTCGACGTGATCGCGACCGACGGCTTCACCGGCAACATCGTGCTCAAGACGTGCGAGGGCATCGCCGAGGGGCTGTTCGGGCTCGTCCGCCAGGAGCTCGAGAAGACCCCACTCGCGCGGCTCGGATCCGCGCTCGTCGCGCCCGCGCTGCGTGGCCTCGCCAAGCGCATCGACTACACCGAGATCGGTGGCGCGCTGCTCGCCGGCGTGACCAGGCCCGCCGTGATCGCGCACGGCCGCAGCGATGCCGCCGCGATCGCGAGCGCGATCCGCGCCGCCGCGCAGTTCGCCGAGCACGCGCTGCCCGAGCAGCTCGGCGCGGCGCTCGCCGCGCTCGCCTGAGCACGGCCGTCAGCGCGGCATGGATCTCGTGGGGTTATGCGATCTGCGTCCGCGCACGCAACCGCCGATGGGCTGCGCCGATACCGGGCCGCATGACGCAACCGCCCCCACCGGCCGCGCTGCCGCCCGGCCTCGTCGACGAGCTGATCGCGATCATCACCGCGCCGCTCCGCGACGGCGAGACCGCGGCCACCGGCTTCGCGCGCAAGGAGGCCGAGCTGCGCGGCGCGTTCGCCGCGGTCGGCATCGTCGAGTCACTCGCGCTCCACGCGCGCCTGGTCAATCCGCGGCCCGAGGATCCACTCGCGACCGCGTTCGCGCGGCTGACGGCGGACCGCCGGTTGCGGCTCGTCGAGTTCCTCGCCGACGCGCGCCGCCGCGCCGCCCGGTACGGTGCCCGCGGCTGACGCGACGTGCCGCGCCCCGCACACTTGTGAGCCTGGCGCGCCCGTGCGAAACCCCGGGCCATGAACACGGCACTGCTCTTTCCCGGCCAGGGCTCGCAGCGCGTCGGCATGGGACGCGACCTCGCGCAGGCCCACGAGATCGCCCGGCGCACCTATGAAGAGGCCGACGAGGTGCTCGGCTTCTCGCTGTCGACGCTGTGCTTCGAGGGGCCCGAGGATGCGCTGACGCTGACCAAGCACACGCAGCCCGCGATCCTGACCACGTCGATCGCGGTCTTCCGGGTCCTGCAGGAGAAGGGACTCGCGTTCGACATCGTCGCCGGGCACTCGCTCGGCGAGTGGACGGCCCTGGTCGCCGCGGGCGCGCTCGAGCTGCGCGACGCGGTGCGGCTGACGCACCTGCGCGGCACGTACATGCAGGAGGCGGTGCCGGTCGGCCAGGGCGCGATGGCCGCGCTGATCGGCCTCGATCTCGAGAAGACCCGCGGCGTGTGCGAGCGGGCCTCGCAGGCCGGCGAGGTCGTCGAGCCGGCGAACCTGAACGGTGCGGGCCAGATCGTGATCAGCGGCCACACGGCCGCGGTCGAGCGCGCGATGGTCGACGCCAAGTCATCGGGCGCGAAGCTCGCGAAGAAGCTGCCGGTGAGCGCCCCCTTCCATTGCTCGCTGATGAAGCCCGCCGCCGACCAGCTCGCGGCCGCGATGGCGACCGTCACCGTCGCGACGCCGCGCGTCCCGGTGGTCGCGAACGTCACCGCCGAGCCGACCACCGACGCCGCGCGGATCAAGGATCTGCTGATCCAGCAGGTGACCGCCCCGGTGCGCTGGGAGGAGTCGGTACAGACGATCGCGAAGCTCGGCGTCACGCGGGCCTACGAGCTCGGCTCCGGCGCCGTGCTGAAGGGGCTCGTCAAGAAGATCGCGGGTTCGATCGAAGTCACCACCATCGGCGAGCCCCACGAGGTCGCCGCGTTCACGGCGTAAGGAGCAGGTACATGGCGATCGTCGACAAAGCGTTGCAGGGCAGGGTTGCACTCGTCACCGGCGCGTCTCGCGGCATCGGCCGCGCGATCGCGATCGCGCTCGGCCGGCGCGGCGCCAAGGTGATCATCAATTACGCGTCGCGTGAGGACGCGGCTCGCGAG
>DAIRFU010000374.1:0-7035 GCA_036794935.1 Kofleriaceae bacterium
ACCGCGAAGGCGCCGATCAACACCGCGCTCGCGGCGGGGCGTGACGTCATCTTCGATGTCGACTGGCAGGGTGGGCAGGCGCTGTCGGGCCGGTGGCCCCTGGACTCGCTGAAGATCTTCGTGTTGCCACCCAGCATGCCGGCGCTGGAGATGCGGCTGCGACAGCGTGCGACGGATGCGGCACACATCATCGAGAAGAGACTCCGGAACGCGCGGGAAGAGCTCGAGCACTACAGCGAGTACGAGCACTTGATCGTCAACGACGATCTGGACCGCGCGTATGCCCTGTTGCGCGCCACGTACCTGACGCGGCGGTACGGCAAGACCGATCGATCCGACGTGCCGTACCCGCTGGCGGACCTCGCCGGGTTCGTCGACGCAAATCGGGGCGCCGAGGCGCATGCGCGCCAGCTACTCGGGCGATAGTGCTACAAGAACCTCGTGGTTGACGTCGAGCCGGCGTCGCGCCACCCTGAACCTATGCTGGGCCTTCGGTTGCTGGTGGTGATCGTCGCGCTCGCCGGATGTACCCGCACGTTCAAGGGCATCGCGGTGCAGCCGAACCCGCTCGTGGACCAGCACGAGACGCTGCGCGAGTCCGAGAAGATCACGATCGTGCGCGGCGACATGGAGCTCGAGGAGCCGGACGCCGCGCAGCCGGCGCAGCGCGCATCGGTGCTCCACAACCACCGCTATCCGCTGTTCAACGAGGCGAAGTTCACGCTCGTGTCCCGCGATCGGCTGCGGTTTCACGTCCAGGTCGATCACAAGTGGGAGGAGTACGCGGACCTCAAGACCTGGCAGGTCTACCTGGTTGACGACAAGGGCCGGCGCTGGCAGCCCGAATCGGTCGAGCACGCGAACACCCGGATCATCACCCGGATGTGGGATCGCGAGGTCCGCACCGCGCGGCGCAACCAGTACGGCGACATCGTCGCGATCAACGACGACGGCTGGAAGAGCCGGCAGACGCTCGGAACGCTGTCGGTGTATCGCGGACGGGCCGACTTCGTGTTCTACCAGCGCGACCTGTTCACCCAGAACGTGCGGTCGCTCAAGCTGGTCGTGAAGCGGCCCGGGGAGGCGTTCGAATTCACCTGGCGTTTCCAGGATCACGTCGCCGCCGAGTGATGCCTGACGCACCGCGCGTGGTACCCTAGATAGGGTCTCGCGCAGTCGTGATGCATCAGCTTGACCAGATTCTCAGTGAGGTGGCCGGGTACCACCCGAGCGCCGACGTAGGGCTCATCCGCCGGGCGTATCAGTTCGCGGCGCAGGCGCACGACGGCCAGACCCGCAAGAGCGGCGATCCGTACGTCACCCACCCGCTCGCCGTCGCGCAGGTGATCGCGGAGCTCAAGCTCGATGTCGCGAGCGTGTGTGCGGGCCTGCTCCACGACTGCGTCGAGGACACCAGCGCCACGGTCGAGCAGCTCGGCGAGCAGTTCGGCAAGGAGATCGCGTTCCTCGTCGACGGCGTGACCAAGCTCGGCAAGCTCCCGTACTCGACGCGCGAGGAGCAGCAGGCCGAGAACTTCCGCAAGATGCTGCTCGCGATGGCGCGCGATATCCGCGTCATCCTCGTCAAGCTGTGCGACCGCCTCGACAACATGCGGTCGCTCAATCACCTGCCGCCCGAGAAGCAGGAGCGCATCGCCGCCGAGACGATGCAGATCTACGCGCCGCTCGCGAACCGGCTCGGTATCCAGTGGATCAAGGTCGAGCTCGAGGACCTCGCGTTCAAGTACCTCCACACCGGCGAGTACGAGCAGCTCGCGCAGGAGATCTCGAAGACCCGCGCCGAGCGCCTCGAGTACATCCGCCACGTCGAGAAGCTCATCCAGAAGGAGATGACCGACAACGGCGTGCCCTGCGAGGTCTACGGCCGCGCGAAGCACCTGTGGTCGATCTACACGAAGATGAAGCGGACGCAGCGGCCGTTCGAGGAGATCCACGACTCGATCGGCTTCCGCGTGATCACCGACAGCCAGATGCACTGCTACCAGGCGCTCGGCGTCGCGCACTCGACGTGGACGCCGATCCCGGGCCGGTTCAAGGACTACATCGCGCTGCCCAAGCCGAACCTCTACCAGTCGCTGCACACCGCGGTGATCGGACCCAAGGGCGAGCGCATCGAGATCCAGATCCGCACCCAGGACATGAACATGGTCGCGGAGCACGGCATCGCGGCCCACTGGAAGTACAAGGAGGGGGCGATCGGCTCGGCGCTCGCCACCGAGGACGACAAGAAGTTCGCGTGGCTGCGCCAGCTGATGGAGAGCCAGAAGGAGCTGCGCGATCCGACCGAGTTCCTCGAGTCGGTCAAGATCGACCTGTTCGGCGATGAGGTCTACGTCTTCACGCCGGGCGGTGACGTCAAGGCGCTGCCGCAGGGCAGCTGCCCGATCGACTTCGCGTACGCGGTGCACAGCTCGATCGGCGACCACTGCTCGGGCGCGCGCGTCAACGGCATGATCGTCCCGCTGCGCTACCAGCTGCGCAACGGCGACACGATCGAGATCATCACGAACCCGAACCAGAAGCCGAACAAGGACTGGCTCAAGCTGGTCAAGACGGCGCGCGCGCGCACGAAGATCCGCTACCTGCTGCGCCAGGAGCACCGCGACAAGGCAGTCGCGCTCGGCACCGACCTGATCGACAAGGCGCTGCGCAAGCACGACACCACGCTGTCGCGCGCCGAGAAGCAGCTGAAGCACGCGGCCGAGGCGCTACGCTGCCAGACCGTCGACGAGCTGATCGTCCAGGTCGGGTACGGCAAGGTCACGGTCCAGCAGGTGATCGAGAAGGCGCTGCCGACCCTGGCCAAGAAGGGGGACGGCGAGGCGGCGCCCAAGAGCGAGAGCATGCTGAAGACGCTGCTCCGCAAGGTCACGCGGCGGACCACGTCGAGCGGCATCAAGGTCGCCGGCGAGGAGGACATCCTCGTGCGGTTCGCGAAGTGCTGCAGCCCGCTGCCGGGCGATCCGATCGTCGGCTTCATCACGCGCGGCCGTGGCGTGACCGTGCATCGCCGCGACTGCGACAAGGGGCTCGATCTCGATCCCGAGCGGCGCATCGACGTCGAGTGGGATGGCCAGAGCAAGGCCCAGCACGAGGTCGCGATCCAGGTCCTGTGTGCGAACAAGCCCGGCCTGCTCGCCAACATCTCCCAGTCGTTCACCGACCAGGGCGTCAACATCAGCCAGGCGCACTGCCGGGCGACCGAGGACGGCCGCGCGGTCAACACGTTCCACGCGTCGGTTCGCGATCTCGATCAGCTCAAGCAGGTGATCCGATCGCTGTCACGCATCAAGGGCGTGTTCAGCGTCGACCGCGTGTCGGCCGACGCCGTGGGTGCGGCGAGCTAGCGTCGAGGAGCCGGCTTGCCGGGCTCGCCGAGGTTGGCGAACAGCTCGGTCGCCGACTGCGTCGACTTGCGCGCAGTCTTGTTCTTGCGGCGGCGGCCGGCCTTTTCGTGCTTGTTCTTGCGCTTGACGGTGGTCGCTTTGGTGTTCGAGGCCATGGCAGATCCTTTGTGCGGAGCGCGGTTTCTAGCGCAATCGTGTGTTAGGTTGCAATCCCTGGGGGATACTCGAGATGAAGCTCTGCCCCAAGTGCCAGAAACAGTTCAGTGACGACGCGAACTTCTGTCCCGTCGACGCTGCCCGCCTGGTCCCGCTCGAGGCCCAGGCGACCGGTACGGACTCGCTGACCGCCCGGTTTGACCTCGGCAACCGCCTCGGAGGAAGTCGCACCGGCGCCGTCCACCAGGCCACCGACAGGACGACCGGCAAGCCCTGCGTCGTCAAGCTGGTCTCGCCGGAGGTCATCGCGCTGGCCGGTGTCGCCCAGCGCCTCGAGCGCGAGCTCAAGCAGCTGGAGCGGGTGCACAGCGTCGGCGTCTGCCGGGTGCTCGCGTCGGGCAAGCGAGGCGCAGACGAGTACTGGGTCGCCACCGAGTGGCTCGAAGGCGCGCAGACCCTCGCCGAGTCGATCACCGCGCGCGGGCCGATCCCGCCCGACCAGGCCGCGGACCTCATCGAGCTGATCGGCGAGGCCCTGATCGAGGCTGCGCAGGTCGGCGCCGTCCACCGCGACCGCGCACCCACGAACATCCTGTTCGCCGGCGCGGACGTCAAGCTCATCAACTTCTCGCTGCCCGTGCCGACGAACGACCGGATTCCCGGCGTCCCCGAGTTCGTCGCACCC
Organism: Kofleriaceae bacterium; assembly: GCA_036794935.1. Taxonomy (GTDB): domain Bacteria; phylum Myxococcota_A; class Polyangia; order Haliangiales; family Haliangiaceae; genus JABFXX01. Next base: position 4,210 of record DAIRFU010000374.1, read on the forward strand.
GAGCAGGTCGATGGCCGCCCCGTCGATCAGCGCAGCAACCTCTACTCGCTCGGCGCCCTCTACTACTACGTGCTCAGCGGCCAGACCGTGTACGCGGGCACGCCGGAAGAGGTCCACAAGCTGCACCAGACCGGCACGATCAAGCCGCCGTCGCAGCTCGTGCCGATCGCGCAGCCACTCGAGGCCGTGATCCTGCGCGCGCTCGATCGCAGCCCGACCAAGCGCTTCTTGACGGTGCGCCAGTTCGTCGACGAGGTCACCCGCGTGGGCCACGGCGAGGTGATCGAGCTCAAGCAGACGGTCGCCATGGGCAAGGCCGGGCGGCCCAAGGGCGAGCTCGTCCAGACGCTGCTCGGCATGCGCAGTGGCTTCGGCTCGTCGAGCGCGCCGGGCGGGACGACGCTGCCGGACACGAGCCCGGTCCAGCAGGTCGCCACCGCCGCCATGGGCCCGCAGTCGGGGCCGCCGGCGATGCCGGCCCCCCAGTCCGGTGCGCCGGCGATGCCTGCGCCGGTCTCGGGCATGGCCGCCTCGGTCGCTTCCCCGCCGGTCGCGATGACGCCGCTGACGCCCCCGCCGGGCGACGTGCGCTCGCCGTGGGCGCCGCCCGGAGGCCAGCCGGCCCCCGCAGCACCAGGCGCCGCCGCCGCGCCGGCGCCGACGCCCGCCGCGCCGGTGGTGCCTGCCGCGCCGGTGGTGCCTGCCGCGCCGGTGGTGCCTGCCGCGCCGGTCGTGGCCGCCAAGCCGACCGCCGCCGCCACGCCGTCGAGCCGGCGCAAGGACGAAGGCGACGGCAAGGGCAAGTTCCGCGAGACGATGTGGTTCAAGAAGGGCGACCTCGACGCGCAAGCCGCGGTCGCCGCGGCCGAGGAGCGCGCGCGCACCGGCAAGGACTCGGCGACCGACAAGGCCGACAGCAAGGCGATCGACGAGCGCTACAACGACGACGGCACGATCACGCGCGGCGACAAGGAGAAGTACTCGCTGCGTACCGGCTCGACGATGATGATGAAGGCGATGCCGAAGGGGGCGAACGCGAGTGGCAGCCTCTCGAAGGTCTCCGAGGACGCGCTGATCGGCGAGATGAAGGGCGGCCGCGGCAAGATCATCGCCGCGATCATCGCTGCGGTGATCGCGATCGTCCTGATCGTGTTGATGGTCGCGCGCTAACCGATCGCGATCACGCGCGCCCGCGTCGGATCGCCGTCCTCGGTGGTCACGCCGGCAGCCAGATCGATCTCGCCCTTCACGCACATCGCCGCGGCCTCGACGATCAGGTCGGGGTGCGGACCGGCGACGCCGATCACCGTGACCTCGCGCGCGAGCACGTCGCCGGGCAGGGCAGGGCACGCCGCATCGGCGTACACGGTGAGCGTCGCGCGCGGGCCGGCGAGCGCCGCGGCGGCGGGGAGCGCCGATGCCGAGGTCGCGATCACGCGCCACGGCCGCGCGCCGAGGCCCTGCGCGGCCACCGCCGCGGTGACCGCGTCGCGTACGTGCGCGCTGTCGTCGGGCACCGCCGCGGCGCCCCTGGCGAGGAGCCAGCTGCGCCACGCGTCGTCGCCGCCCCCGACCACGGTCGGCGTGATGCCCTTGGCGCGCAGGATCTCGACGAGGAAGCGCGCGATCGGATCCGCGCCGACGATCACGGCGGGCTCGCGTGACGACAGGCCGGTGCGCGCGTAGAGCGTGTACGCGGTCGCGACGTCACCGGCGACCGCCGCAGCCGCCGGCACCGGGAGGTCGAGGCCGCCGCCGAGTGCGACCACCCAGCGGCTGGCGACGCGCAGCCGAGGCCCGGCGACGTCGTGGCGCTTCGCGAGCGGGCACACTGCGGCGCCGCCGCGCCGGCACACCTCGCACTGGCCGCACGGATCGAGCGCGGGGACGAGCACGCGCTTGCCGAGCAGGGCCGCGGCTCCCTCGGCGGCCTCGTCGACGAGACCGACCGCGGCGCCTCCGGGCTGCATCGCCTCGACGGCGATCCCGATCAGCTCGGGCGCGGGCGCTTCATGACTCATGAAGCGCTGCGTACCATGGATGGAGCGCTACCAGTCGTCGCGGCCGCCGTGGCCGTCGTTCGGATCGGTCGGTCGCTCCGGCGCCTCGCCGATCGAGGTCGCGTCGTCGCCATCGCTGGTGCCAAACCCCATCGCGAAGTCCGAGCCCTCGCTCTCGTAGTGCTCCTCGAGCATCTCGGCGTCCTCGACCTGCATCGCGTCGTCGGTGCCAGGGCGCGGCGGCGGCGGCGGTGCGCCACGGTGCGGTCCCGAGCCCGGCTGCGCGGGATACGAGCCCGACGGCGACTGTGCGGCGTACGAGCCCGACGGTGACTGTGCGGCGTACGAGCCCGACGGTGACTGCGCGGCGTACGAGCCCGACGGTGACTGCGCGGCGTACGAGCCCGACGGCGACTGCGCGCCGTACGGTCCGGAGCCCGGCTGCCCGTACGGGCCCGACTCCGGCTGTCCGGCGTACGGCCCCGAGCCGGGCTGTCCGTGCGGCCCCGAACCCGGCTGCGGTGCGGCCGACGAGCTGGCTCCACCCAGCGTGCTGACCGGTAGACCCTGGCGTGCGCGCCACGCGGACAATGCTGCGACGAGATCGTCGTACGGGATCATGGTGCAGCGACGATACCACGCACCCGTCATGCTATGAGCCTTGCCGATGACCCCCGCGATCAAGCTCCACACGTCGCACGTCATCCCACGCGACGGCTTCGTTCATGGATTTCCCGAGCGCGGCGGCGGCGTCTCGACCGGCCCGCGCGCATCGCTCAACCTCGGCAAGCGCTGGGGCGACGACGAGCAGAACGTCGAGGAGAAC
>DAIRFU010000375.1:0-7030 GCA_036794935.1 Kofleriaceae bacterium
AATCGACCGACTGGAACGCGTGGCGCTCGAACCAGCCGCGCAGCCAGGCGTCGAATGTCGCGCTGCCGTAGGCCTGTTCGAGCGTGCGCAGGAACAGCGCACCCTTCTCGTAGGCGAGCCCGGTCGGGATGTCCTCGGCGTTCGTGTCGCGACCGTAGTGATGTGCCAGCCGCGTCGCCGGTCCGGTGCCGTACTGCGCGAGCGCCTCGTCCACATCCTCGCGCGCGATGTACCAGAGCACGTCGGATGTCTCGCGGCCGCGCAGCTGCTCCATGATGCGGTGCTCGACGTACGTCGTGACGCCCTCGTTGAGCCAGGTGTCGTTCCACGTCGAGTTCGTGACGAGGTTGCCCGACCACGAGTGCGCGAGCTCGTGCGCGATCAGCGAGACCAGCGCGCGATCGCCGCTCAGCACCGTCGGCGTGAGGAACGTCAGGTTCGGGTTCTCCATGCCGCCGAACGGAAAGCTCGGCGGCAACACGAGCATGTCGTAGCGGCCCCAGCGGTACGGGCCATAGAGCTGCTCCGCCGCGTCGATCATCGCCTCGACCTCGGCGAACTCCCACGCCGCGCCCTCGACCACGGACGGCTCGGCGTACACGCCGCTGCGCGGCCCGGTCCGCCGGAACGCGAAGTCACCCACCGCGAGCGCCATCAGGTACGACGGGATCGGGTGGTCCTGCCGGAAGTGCCAGGCGCCGTCGGCGGGCGGGGTCTGCGGGTTCGGTGCACTCATCAGTGCCCACAGCCCGGGGGGCGGGTGGATCGTCGCCTCGTACGTGAACCGGACGCCCGGCGAATCCTGCAGCGGGATCCAGCTGCGCGCGTGCACCGCCTCCGACTGCGTGAACAGCATCGGATGCGTGCCGCCCGCCGTGCCGCTCGGATCGACCCACAGCAGCGCGCTGGCGTCCGGGGCGGTGTGATAGGTGATCGCGACACAGTCTGCGGTGCCGAGCTCGATGCGGATCGGCTCGCCCATCGTGCCGCGCGCACCGACCTTGTAGTGCAGCGGCGCCCCGGCGCAGTCGGCGACCCGCTCGATCGCGAGCCCATCGCCGTCGAGCACGAGCGGCGCCTTGCGATCGGTCCGCGTCAGCGTGAGCTTCGCGGTGCCCGCGAGCGTGCGCCGCGTGAAGTCGACGCTCAGATCGAGCGCGAGGTGGTGGACCGCGACCTGTTGCGGCACCGCGTACGAGTGCGGATCCGGCCCCTCGGGCGCGCGCGTGTGCCGGCACGCGCCGGCGAGGCATGCGAGGACAGCGATCAGGCGCATGTCGCGGCTATGGCTCGTCACGCCCGACACCGACCGCGCTGCCACCGCCTCGGCCGCGCCAGCGCGCGCGCATCTGCTCGCGGCGGGCCTTCATCGCGGCATCGAGCTCGGGAAGCGAGATGTACCCATCGTGGTCGGTATCGAGCGCGGCCGGATCATCGAAACCCCGGCGCCGGTTCGAGCTCGCGAGCTCTGTCGGCGTGAGCTTGCCGTCGCCGTCCTTGTCGAGACGCTCGAGCATCGGCAGCAGGCGCTGCTGACGCTCCTCCTCGCTGACCACGCCGTCCTTGTTGGTGTCGAGCGCGGCCTCGCGTGCCTTGCGCCGGTCCTCGCGGCGCTGGCGCATCTCCTCGCGCGCTTCCGGATCGTTCCAGTCGCGGGGCTGCTCCACGGGGAGTCGTGGCCGGACGCGATCCTCGTCGGGCGTGTCGGTCGCCTCGGGCAACGCGGGCAACGCGGGCCGCGGCGTGGCGCGCGGCCGCTCCACCTTGGTCGCTTCGGCCTTCGCCTCGTCCGGTGTCGGCGTCGAGGTTTCGGTCTTGCAGGCGAGCACGAGCAGGCACGCACAGAGGAGAGGTCTCACAGCCGCATCATGGCAACCCGGACCGGTCTTGGCTCGCGGTTTCACACTTCTTTACGATCCGTTGCTAGGCTCGCCGATCATGGCGGATCCCAAGGCGAAGAGCAGCAAGCGCGACCTGTGGTTCAAGCTCGGGCGGTTCATCACGGGCGTCACGATCGCGTGCTTCTTCCTGCCGTTCTTCGGCGTGTCCTGTGAGGGCATGGACATCGTCACCGTCTCGGGGGCCGACATGGTCGGCGGCTGCCAGCCGGGCGGCCTGATCGCGGACGCGAAGGACCAGAAGGAACACGCCGGCGGAGGCGGCGGCATGACCGGCGACATCAAGGTCGAGAACGTCGACCGCGAGCCACTCGCGATCGCGGCACTCGGGCTCGCGCTCGTCGTCGCCGGCCTCTCGTGGGTGCGCAGCCGCCGCGCGATGATCGGTGCGCTCGCGCTCTCGATCGCGTGCGTCGGCGCGCTCGCGGGTCTCTACGTCGAGGTTGGCGGCAAGTTCGATCGCGCGATCGACAAGGAGCTGTCCAGGCAAGGCGCCGGCAGCCAGATCATGAAGGACACCAAGGTCGAGACCGGCTCGCGGTTCGGCCTGTGGCTCGCGGTCGGCGGGCTCCTCGGCGTCGCGGCGCTGACCGGCATGGCGCTCAAGGAGAAGGAGCGCGAGCCGTTTTCCCCGACGCTGCCGCCGCCGGCCTGACACAGCGGAGCTCAGCGACACAGATCGACGTCGACCCAGATCGGCCAGTGGTCGGAGCCGTCGACGTGCTCGATCCCGGCGGCGACGATCGGCAGCGCGCGCGGGAACAGGTTGTCGAGCCGCATCGAGAGCCCCGGCAGCCGGAACGTGTTGTCGTCGGGCGCGATCGCGCTCGCGTAGCGCCGCGACGCCATGAAGTCGTCGAGGACCGCGGCCTGGCTCATGCCGACGATCGCCTCGGTCCCGGTCAGCGGCACGAGGCCCTCGATCCACTGCCACGGCGCGGTGTTGAAGTCACCACCGACGACGGCGCGCTCGTCGAGGTCGGACACCGCCGGATCGAGCTGCCGGATGCGATCGGTGATCTGGATGCGGACGTCGAGGTGGACGCTGACGACGCGCACGCGGCCATCGCCGATCACGACGTCGGCCGCGAGCGCGCTGCGCTCCTGCGAGTGCGCCGGCTGGTCGATGTGCGGCAGCCGCTTGACCGCGACCCGCTCGAGCGGCAACCGGCTGAGGATCGCGTTGCCCTGGACGCGGCCATCGGGCAGCTCGTGCACGGCCGTGTGCGCCCACGTCATCGCGAGCGCGGCGGCGAGCTGCGCGGTCCGCGACGTCGCCTCGCCCGGCGCGGCGATGGTCTCCTGGAGCAAGATCACGTCCGCGGCCGCGAGCTCGGTCGAGGCCTGCAGGTGCGCGAGGACGTCGTCGGGATCCGGAAGCAGGTGCAGGTTCCACGACGCGATCCGCAGCGTGCAGCCCGGCATCGCGCGCAGCGCCGGCGGCGGGCCGACCTCGGTACCGGCGACGGTCGACGCGTCCTGCCACGGCGTGCCGGCGTCGCTGACATCCATGCAACCGGCCAGCGCGAGCAGCGCGACGAGCCTCACGGGCGCACTCCGATCGCGACGCCGAGCATCGGCGCGACACCGCCCTCGCCCGCCACGATCGCACCGCTCGTGCGCACCACGACGCGGCCCCGCCGGTACTCCCAGCCGAGCGCCGCGAAGCCGCCGCCTCCGGTATCGCTCGCGCCGTCCCAGTCCATCACGGGCGATGGTACGCGCGCGTGCGCGAGGATCGCGCCGAGCTCGCCGAACAGTGCGTGGTGCGTGCCGCTCAGCGCGGTGATGTGGAGGTACGGCGAGACCGTGAACGTCTGCTCGCCGCGCAGCTGGGCGAACGACGCCGCACCGCCGGCGCCGAGCCACGGCGCGATCGCGTACTCGTAGCCGACGCCGTAGAGCCCGCCCTTGCCGAGCAGCTCGAGGTACACGAGGTGCTTGCCCGCGGGCTGCGCCTGCGCGCGCACGCCGTCGTCGGCGCGGCTGGTGACGGAGCACGCCAGGACCAAGACGGCGATGATCCCGCGCATCGTGAGGCAAGAGCGTAGCTCGCCACCTCGCGTTGCCCAACCGCCGGTCGTTGCCGTCGCGTGCCGCAGACGGCCGCGCCTCCGCAAACCTCGCACGCGTCAGAGGCAGCCGACGTCGATCGCGAGCTGGTTGTTGTCCTCGCGGCACTCGAGCGCGATCCCCGTCGCGTCGCCGCGATCGTCGACCGCGACCGTGCCGGCACCGTTGCCGCCGGTCCACGCGCACGACACGGCCGCGCAGAAGCCCGGGTCGATCCGCTGCATCGTCGTCGTCTGGCAACGCACCTCCTGCGGCGGGCCATTGGCGTAGACCGCGACCGGCACGCCCGGCGCGACCGGCTCGGTGCCACGATTGCAGACGTCCAGGGTGATCACGGCCGCGCCAGCCTCGCACGCGACCTTCGCCTGCTTGATCGTCAGATCGGGAATGGCGCCCGCGGTCTGACCGTCGCCCGGCGAGTTCTGGCGGAAGTTGTTGAGGCCCGGCTGCTTCCAGTTCTGCAGCCACTGACTGGTCCGCGGGATCCTGCCGAGCTCGTCGACGTTCGTGACGCTGTACGCGTGCTGGTTCCAGATCGCACGCGTGTTGACCCAGCGGTCGATGCCGTCGGCGAGCACGCGGATGCCGGCGAGCGGCGTGGCCGGATGCGAGGAGCGACACACCTTGCCGGCGGTGGATGGCGCGACCCCGTCCACGCAGACAAAGCCATCACCGCCGCAGTCGGGGTCGGTCTGACAGCGGCAGCGGCCGAGCGGATCGTTCGGCGCATCACGGCCGCACATCGTTGCGGCCGGGCAATCGGAGTCGTCGAGGCACTGCACGCCGTCGAAGATGGGATCGATGGCCGGACACGTGATCCCCGGGCAGTTCGTGTTCGACGTGCTGACGATCTCGGCATTGAAGTCGGAGTCGACGTCGGCGATGACCGGGTTCTCGTACCAGGTGCACGAGGTCCGGTACCGGCTGTACAGCACCTTGCCGGTGACGCCGTCGTACACGCGCGTGAAGCACTCGTCGCCGTACACCACCTCGGCGCGGCCGTCGCCGTCGAAGTCGAACACCGACGAGCCGGTCATGTTCGACGAGCCATCCTGCGACGGCTGCGTCCACAACACGCCATTGGTGGCCAGCGACGGGCAGAACTGCGGATCCGGCGTGCCCGTGCAGTCCGGGTCGAACACGTTGTACGTGATCGCCCCTGCCGACGAGAGCTCGACGCGGCCGTCGCCATCGAAGTCGGCGACAGTCGGTGGCCCTCCGCGGCCCGGCGCTGCGCCCTGGAGATTTGCGGTGAACACGACGCGGTTGTCGCGCGTGATCACCTTGGCGACGCCGTTGTAGATGAGCGCGACCTCGGCGATGCCGTCGAGCGTCGCGCGATCATCGGTGCCGCTCGCCGGGAACGTGCCGAAATCGGCGACCGCGACGAAGCCGTTGTTGTTGCCGGTCAGCGGGTGCTTGGTGTCCCACTTCTTCGTGGCCTTGTTCCACACGTAGATCATCGAGCCGGTGATCAGCTCGACGTCACCGTCGCCATCGATATCGGCGGCCACCGGGATATAGCCGTCGGAGATGCCGTCGACCGTCGTGCCGAGCGTCTCGTCGAGCGCCGCGCCGGTCGCGCCGTCGTACACGTTGCCGTAGAACAGCACCTCGGGCGCGCCGTCGTCATCGAGATCGTGGATCGACGGACCGGCCCAGTCGCAGTTGGTATCGGCGAACGTCGACGTCGTCTGCCACATCACGGTCCAGCCGGTCGGCCCGAGCGTCCACGCGACGAGGCCACCGTCACTGCGCGCTCCGACGATCTCCGGCGTGCTGTTGCCGCCGCCGAGATCCCCGATCGCGAGCGACGCGGACGCGACGAGCGTCGGTGATGCGATGGTGGCCTGCGGCTCGCACGTGCGGCCGTCGATGATGCGAACGACGCCGTAGTAGCTCGTCGGCTCGCTGCTCGAGCAGGCCTGGGCACCGCCGTCCGTGAAGTTGTACGACGTGAACACGATCGATGGTGTCGAGAACTCGCCCTGCACGTAGAACGTCGCGACCATCGGGGTCGCGAGCACGTTCTTGTGATCGGGGAAGTCATCCGAAGCGGGGCCGGTCCACTCGCACTGTGCACCGGGGAAGAACACCCCCGGCACGGGCTCGCGCTTGCACTCGGGGTCGCTGCCGCCGCCGGGACCAACCCCCCACGGCAGGCACTCCATCCGCGAGACGTCGCAGTACTGATCGCCCGGACAGTCGGCGTTCGCCGTGCACGAGGTCGGCGGCGGGATGCACTCGTCGTAGCGGCAGACGAGGTCAGCCGTGCACGCCGGATCGCAGCTGAATTCGCCCGGCGCATCGGGACCGCCCGCGTTGTTGTCGCACTGGCAGTTGGGCACGAACAGGCCGATCGCGACGACGGAGATGAGCCAGCGCATCTACCATCGACTGTACACGCCTGGCTCGATCACTTCTCGGGCAAACAACCCTTCGCCAGCGGGTTGCGCTTGCACTCCTCGGAGACGATCACGATCTGGTTGCGCTGCCGGCGCCACAGCTCGCGCGCGACCTCCTGCTCGTGCCGCCGCACCGCCGCTTGCTCGCGCCGGGTCTCGGCCACGATCGCTGCCGCGCGCCGCCGATCCGCATCGTTCTGCGCCCGTTGTAACGTGGCCTCGGCACGCCCGACCTGGGCGTCCAGCTCGTCGAGCTCGGAGGCCAGGCGATCGAGCTTGGCGCGGGTCTCGCGGGCGTCTGCCTGCGCGCCCTGCTGGGCCTGGACGGCAGCCGCGCGCTGCTGCTCGGCCGCCGCACTCTCGCGCGATCGCTCGGCGGCGAACCAGCCAAGACCGATGGCCACGGCGAGCGCGAGGCCGGTCACGACGACCATCCACGTCGGGCGCTTCTTCGCGAGCTCGGCCCGGCGCAGCTCCAGCTCGTCGGCCGCGCGCTGCTGCTCGATGGCGGCGGCGAGCCGGGCGCGCGCGGCGACCTCGGCAGCCTCGACGCGGGCGCGGGCGTCGTGCTCGGCCTCGAGCCGCGCCTGCTCGATCCGCATCCGCTCCTCGCGCTCGGCGGCGAGCCGGGCCGCCTCGGCGTGGCTGCGCGCC
>DAIRFU010000376.1:0-7029 GCA_036794935.1 Kofleriaceae bacterium
GTGACGACGTCGAGGCCGGTGATCGCGAGCGCGCCGATCTGCGGCGCGAGCGGTCGCGCGCGAAACACCTGGTACCGCCAGGATGCGCCTGCACGCACGAGCTGGACGCTGTCCGCCGGCGCCGAGGGCGGTGCAGGCGGGCTGGCGCCCACCGGCGACGTCAGCGCCGCGAGCAGCCAGAGAGAGATCCGCACGTGCACCCGCACGTGCCGACTGTGCCACGCGCGAGCTAGGCGCGCGCGCGACGCTGGGCAGCGGTCGCGAGGTCGTAGAGCTTGGGCAGCGAGAACGTGCCCAGCTTCGCGAGGTAGTCCTTGTCCTTGCTCTTCTTCTCGGCATCGCCGAGCGCGCTGATCAGCGCATCGCGGCTGCCCCACTTCTGCTTGACTGCGTCGGCGACGCGCTGCAGGCGGAGGAGCTGCGCGTTCGACGCCGTCTTGAGGCGGGCGGCGATCGTGTCGCTATCCTCGTCGGTGCGCGCGACCAGCGGCGCGAGGGCCTTGGCGAGCGCTTCCTTGCCGTTGTGGTCATCCTTGACGCGAGAAGCCGGGTGACGCGGCCCCCTGTGCGTGACCTTTTCCTTGGCCACCTTCTTCGGTGCAGCCTTCTTCGCGGGCTTCTTCGGCACCGACTTCTTCGTGTTCGTTCTCTTGGTCGCCATGATCTTCTACCTCTACGGGCCTGCGCCAGCGCCAGCGTGGCTGCCAGCGTCGGTTGCGGGCGGGGAATCCTGCGCGGTGATACCCCCGGCGTCAAGCGCCGAAATAAGCTGATTGACGTCGTCGACCGACAGCGCCGCCTTGAACCGCACGACCTGCTTGTCGGCCGCGATCGTGACCTTGTCGACCACGGTGCCGAGGCTCTTGGCCTGGGCCGCCATTGCCATCAGCCCGAGCTGCGTCTTCGCAAAAGATTCCAAAGTCTTGGCATCCTGCTCGGACTCCATCACGGCGCCGACGTCGAGGCTGAGGCCATCTCGGGGATTTGCGCTCACGATCATCGCGACCGGGCCGGCCTTGACCTGTCCACTCGTCAGCTTGACGAGGCCACCGCGCACGCGCTCGTCGACCTTGCCGGCGGCCCACATCGGCGCCTTCGGATCGACGAGCTTGATCCACCCGGCGAGGTCGGCGTTATCGAGCGCCTTCTTGCCGGTGCCGAGTGCCTCGGTGACGTACGCCTCGTCCGATCCGAGCACGACGGTGTCGGGCTCGCTGAACGCGAAGTACATCGTACGGTTGCCGTCCTTGGCCTGATACAGCGTGCGGCCACCGAGCTGCTTCGCGGTCAGCGAGCCACCGCCCTGCCCGACCATCGTGCGCACGCAGCTCGCCAGCTCGGTCTCGACGATCTTGCCGGTGACCACCATCAGCACCGGGCCGGTGCCGGTGCCCTTGCCCGGGCCAATCGCGAGCACGATCTGATCGAGCTGCTGCGGATCGAGCTTGCAGCTGGCGTCGAGTTGCTGCCAGCGGCTCGACAGATCGCGGTCGCGCAGCAGCAGCTGATCGACCGCGCGCTGCACGAGCGGCGAGTCGACCATCGTCGCGACGTCGGCCGACACGACAGCTTGCGCTGACGCCGGCACGGCCGAGAGGCCGGTGACGTCGGGCAGCGGTGCGCGAGACTTCTTGCCGCAGCCCGCTGCAAGGGCTGCGGCGCATGCGACGAGGGCGAGCTTCATCTCCCGCTCAGGGAGCGCCCATGCCGCCGCCCATCATGCCGCCCATCATCCCGCCGAACATCCCGATCAGCTGCTGGAGCTTCTGGTTGCTCATCGCGACCTCGACCTTGGCGTCGGTGCCATCGGCGGAGACCTCGAGCTTGTCGAACATCTGCTTGACCTGCGGGCTGCTGGTCTGGCCCTTCATCATCGTGACGAGCGACGTCGCCTCGTCGGCGCTCGCCATGCGAACGCGGAGGTTGAGCGTGAGGCCGTCGGTCACGTTGATCGAGCCGAACACGGCCTTCGGCTTCCCGCCGGGGAGCGCCGCCTTCTGCATGAAGGCCGCGTTGCCGTTGACGAGGAACCACAGCGAGTCCTTCGAGTTGATCTTCGAGTACATCTCGACGAACGCCGGCGAGTCCTTGAGCTTGGACGTGCCCTTCGCCGCGGCGAGCAGCGTGTCCTTCGAGGCCGACGCCCCGACGACGCCGAGCACGGTGTCGTTGCTGACGAACGTCCACGCCGTGGTCTCGTCGCCATTCTTCATCACGACGACGTCGCCGTCGATCGTGACCTCGGTGCCCTTCTTCTGGAGCTCTTCCTTGCCCTTGCCGGTGAGGCACGCCATCGACTTGGCCTTGTCCGGGCCGTGGATGACGATCGCGCCGTCGGGGGTCTTGCCGCCGTCGACGCCCTTGAGGCCGATCGACATGCTCTTGAAGCTCTCCATCGGGTCAAAGCCACAGACGGCCTTGAACTCGGCGAGCTCGCTGGCGTTCTTCTCGATGAGCTTGGACGCGAACTGCTTCCACAGCGCGCTCTGCTGGAGCTGAGCGAAGTTGAGGCCAACCACGACATCCGAGTCCGCGGGGAGCAGCGAAAGATCGTCCGCGCCGGCGAGCGCCGCGCCGGCACCGGCTGCCTTCGACAGCGGCCCCTGCTCGGTCGCCTTGTCCGCAGCAGCGTTATCGGACTTCTTGTCTTCGTTCTTCTTGCAAGCACCGGCGCCGAGGCCAAGTGCGACGGCGGCGATGAGCCAACTGCGAGTGCGGACCATGATCGTATCTCCTCGTGTGCGTCCCCAAAATCGGACGCTGTGGCTTATAACACGGCACCCGCCCCATGCCATGGATCAAGCACCGTCTGCGTGACGCGGATGTCTGGGCGAAAGTCGATGCCGCCGGTGCACTTGTCACCGATCGTGACGGCCGTGTGGAGATCGTTTACAAGCCGGCCGCGGGTGCCAAGATCTACCGGGCGGCGGCGCGGAACCTCGCCTCGGTCGACGGCGCGGCGGCACTCGACTTCGATGCCGGCGAGCCCACCACGCAACCCGCCGCACCGGTCGCACGCGCGGCCCCCGTCGTGACGGCCGGTGACGAGATCCAGGTGTGGACCGACGGCGCGTGCACCGGCAACCCCGGCCCGGCCGGCCTCGGCGTCGTCATCCTCGACGGCGGCCACCGCACCGAGCTGTCCGAATACCTCGGTGAGGGCACGAACAACATCGCCGAGCTGACCGCGATCCTGCGCGGGCTCCAGTCCGTCACCGACCGCACGCGCCCGGTCGTCGTGTACTCCGACTCGGCGTACTCGATCGGCCTCTGCACCAAGCCGTGGAAGGCGAAGAAGAACGTCGAGCTCGTCGAGGAGCTGCGCGCGCTGTGCCGGTCGTTCGCGAACCTGAAGTTCGTCAAGGTCGCGGGTCACGCCGGCATCGATCTCAACGAGCGCGTCGACCAGCTCGCGCGCGACGCGATCACGCGCCGGCGCTGATCACTCGGTGCGCTGGACCCCGGCGGCGACCTCCGCGAGGGTCGCGAGCTCCCAGCGCCGCGCGATCGTGTCGAGCACCGCGTCGAGCCGCTCGAGCTTGTCGTCGATCGAGAGCTTGAGATCGGGCTGGCGATCGACGAGCTCGCCCGGAATGCCGTCGCGCTCGGCGTCGGCGAAGTCGATGCCGTGCAGCTCGAGGTTGAAGAAGCTGCGGCCCGCCATCCAGTCGACGAGCTTCGCGCGCACCCACGCGGAGGCGACGAGCAGCGTGGTGCCGATCGCCGGCACGCGCGCGAGCGGGGTCACCGCGATCGGCAGCTCGACGAGGGGCGCCTGGCCGCGGCGCCACGGCGACGTCATCGACGGCCGGTACGGATCGGCCGGCGCGGCGAGCGCGCGCGGATCGGTCAGCACGGCCCCACTCGGCCGGCCCAGCACGCCGAGCGCGGTCATCACCGCGGCCTTCGCGGCGTAGTAGCCGGGCGCCGGGAACACCGACGAGTCGTAGCGGTAGCCGAGGCGCGCGAGCGTGTCGAGCATCGCCGGCGAGACGTCGTAGCCGGGCGCGCGAAACCCGCGCACGCCGGTCTGCGTGATCGCGCGCAGCACGCGGTCGCAGCCGGTGATCTCCTCGGCGATCGCCTGTGGCGACAGCCGCGCCAGATCGTACGGGTGCGTGTACGAGTGGTTCGCGAGCTCGTCGCCGTGCTCGGCGAGCGTGCGCAGCCGCAGCGCGTTGGCGACCCGGGCCGCGCGGCCGGACAGCGCGGCATCGGTATCGGCATCGCGGCCGATCACGAACCACGTCACGTGCAGGTTCCGCCCGGCGAACAGCGCGGCCGCCCGCGGCAGCGCGCGCTCGAGGATCACGTGCTCGAGCTCGGCGGGCGCGTTACCGAGGCCGTGAATCCGGTAGTAGCAGCCGATCCCGTCGAGATCGATCGAGACCGCACACTTCATGGCTTGCCGCCGAACCGGATCACGTACGTCAGCTTCGCCATCCCGCGCAGCACGTTCGGCACGCGCTTGACCAGGTTGATCGCGGGAGGTCGCTTCTCGTCGAGCCGGATCGGGATCTCGATCACGCGCATCCCGGAGCGGCCGGTGCGGATCACGAGCTCGCTCGCGAACAGATCACGCTCGATCACGCACTGCTCGACCACGGGCAGCAACGTCTCGCGGTGGAATGCCTTCAGCCCGTGGGTGTCGGTGCCGTGGAAGTCGAGCGCGACGCGCAGCATGCCGTTGAGCACGCGCGTGGCGGTGCGGCGAAACAGCGGCCGATGATCGCTCGCGCCCTTCATCGCCTTGCTGCCGACGACCATGTCGGCGTCGCCGTGGCGCAGCAGCTCCAGCGCGCGGCGGTGGAAGTCGAGATCGCAGAGGTCGATCTCCTCGCAGATCACCCACGTACCGCGCGCCTCGAGGATGCCGCGGCGCAGCGCCTTGCCGTAGTTCGGCTCGCCGAGCGAGAACGTGCGGACCTCGGCGCGCTCGCCCGCGAGGTGCTCGGCGAGCTCGACGGTGCGATCGGTCGAGCCGTTCTCGGCGATGATGATCTCGAACGTCAGGTCCGGCGCGTCGAGCGCGAGCCGCACGGTGTCGAGCCCGGCGAGCAGCTCGGAGATCGCCTCGCGCAGGATCCCTTCCTCGTTGTAGACCGGGATCACGATCGAAACGTCGCGTGCCACGGCGGAGTGTTAACACGCCACGGTCGCGTTGAAACGCTCGGTCTGCCCGGCCGCCATCACCCTGACGTGATCGCGGATCCCGCGCTGGGTCGCGAGGTCGACGAGCAGGCGCGCGGGCTCGTCGAGCCGCTCGTAGGACAGCGGGAACGCGCCGTGATGAATCGGCACCAGCAGGCGCGCGCGGAGGTCCTCGAACGCGTACAGCGCGTCGAGCGGCGACATGTGACGATTTCTGAACGAGCCCGGGTAGAACCCGCCGATCGGCAGCATCGCGATGTCGGGCGCAAACCGTTCGCCGATATCGGCGAACCCCGAGAAGTACCCGCTGTCCCCGCACAGATAGAGGCTCGGTCCGCCGTCCTCGCTGCCCGGCGCCGGCCGCACGACGTAGGACAGGCCACGCGCGAGCTCGCTGTCGCCGTGCGCGGTCGCGTAGGCGATCACCTGAATCCCGCGCAGCTCGAGGTCGGAGCCCGGTGCGAGCTCGATCACGCGCGCGAAGCCGAGCGCCGACACCCAGGCCGCGCCGCCGGTCGGGACCACGATGGTCGCGGTCTTGCGCGGCAGCTTGCGCAAGCTCGGCAGGTGCAGATGGTCGGCGTGGCGATGCGAGATCAGAACGAGCCCGACGCCCTCGAAGTCCCCCGGCGCGAGCCCGGGCTCGACGGCGCGGCGCACTCCCCCGACCCAGCGGCCGAGCATCGGATCGAACGCGATCGCGAGCTGCTTGTAGCGCGCGAGCACGGTCGCGTGCCCGCCGAACGTGACGATGCACTGCCCCGACGCGGCCGCCGGCATGGGCTCGTGGCGGGCCGGGCGCGGCGGCCGGAACCAGCGGGTGATCCAGTGGCCCACGAGGCTGCGATAGCGCGCCACCGCGAGGTTGCGGTGCAGCTTCGCGAGCTCGCCGGCGCGCGCAGTCGACACGAACCGCAATACTAACAGTGGTAGGTTCGAGCCGTGCAGTTCCTGGCTCGCCACCTCGGACGCTGGCCCGTCGCGCTCGCGTGCGTGCTCGCGCTCGCCGCGGCCGTGCTGCTGCCGGGCCTCGGCACGTTCGGCCTGTGGGAGCCGCAGGAGCGCCAGCTCGCCGATCGCGTCGCGCCGCGCACCGATCTGCCGGCCGACGCGGCGAAGGCCCACCGCGCACCGCCCGCACCCGCGGCGCCGGACGACGGTTGCTGGCGCGTCACGCCGCCGGACCCGCTACCGCGCACGCTGACGAACCGCGCGATCGAGTGGGGTCGCGACACGTTCGGCGATGGCGATGCGAGCCGCCGGCTGACGCTCGCGCTGCTCGGCCTGCTCACCGTGCTCGCCGCGGCGGGCATCGCGATGCGCACCGCGGGCCCGCGCGCGGGGCTCGTCACCGCACTCGTCCTGCTGTCGATGCCGCTGCTGGTGCTCCAGTCGCGCCAGCTCACCAGCGAGATCGGGACCGCCGCGGGCGCGACCCTCCTCATCTATGGACTGGTCGCGCTGAGCCGCCCGGCGCGACGGCGCTGGCTCGACCTGCCGATCGCGCTCGCCGCGCTCGCGGCCGGCGCCGTGCTCCGCTTTTTGTCCGGCGGCGCGCTGCTCGGCCTGCTCGTGCCGCTCGGTGCGTTCGCGGCGGCCGGCATGCTCGGCGTACCGTTCGCGGTCGACCTGGTGCGCGGCGCGCGCAACACGGCGATCGCCGTCGGCCGCCGGATCGCGCCACGCCGCGCGGTCGGCCGCGAGAAGTGGCCGCTGACGAACCTCGACAACTGGCCCGCGCTGGTCGCGACGGTGCTCGCCGCCGCGATCGCCGGCGTCCTCGCCTATCAGATGTTCTCGCTCATCGAGCCGCAGCCGTGGGAGACGCCGGCGCAGCGCGAGCTGTTCGGCAAGGCGATCGTCGCGAGTGGCTGCTGG
>DAIRFU010000030.1:0-18188 GCA_036794935.1 Kofleriaceae bacterium
CGGCATCAGCTCGACGTGCGTGAAGCCGAGCTGCGAGACGTGGTGGCCGATCTGCTTGCCGAGCTCGCGGTAGCCGAGCACCTCGCCCTGGTTGCGCCGCCACGAGCCGAGGTGCACCTCGTAGATGCTCATCGGCGCGTTGCGCGCGCACTTCGCGCCGCGCGTGCGCATCCAGTCGGCGTCGTTCCACGCGTGATGCGCGTCCCACACCACCGAGGCGGTCGCCGGCGGGTGCTCGGCACGAGCGGCGAACGGATCCGCCTTCTCGCGCGTGTGACCGTCGGGGCCGGTGATCGCGAACTTGTAGCGCGTGCCATGGCCGACGTGCTTGATGACGCCTTCCCAGACCCCGCTCGACTCGCGCGGTCGCAGCTTGTCCGAGCCGTGGACCCAGCCGTTCCAGTCGCCGATCACGCTCACGCTGCGCGCGCTCGGCGCCCACACCGCGAAGTACGTACCCGCCTCGGTGACGTGCGCGCCCAGCTTCTCGTACAGCCGGTAGTGCGTCCCCTGGTTGAACAGGAACAGATCGTCGCCGGAGAGCAGCGAGTGCACCTCGGTCTTGGAGTGGAGTGGCTGCACGGTGGGACCTTAGCGATGGACCCCGGGAGTACAAGCAGGGACCGGACCAACCGACCGTGATGCCGGTGTGCCGATACGCACGGTCGGGGTGCAATGAAGACAGCCGCGTACGACGCCGCGCCGCGCATGCGCGACGTGCAGATCGCCCGGACGTTGCCGAACTCGACGGGACCGGTGATGCGTCGGTGGACGCGGGGACGTCAGTCCCAGCCGGGCTCGTCGATGCCGTCGCCGCCGGTCGCGCTGTCGCCCGCCATCTCCGACGAGGAGGGCATGTCGGGCACCGGGCGCTCCATCGCGGCATCGGCGGCGGCCGCCACCTGCGCGGCGTCGGGGGTCGCGGTCGGGTCGTCATCGCCGAGATCCCAGCCCTCGTCGATCTCCTCGATCGGCGGCGCGCTGGTCACCGGCCTCGCGCGCGGGCGCTCGGGCTCGACGATCGGCAGCGGGGGCGCGGTCGACGCGGCAGCCAGCGCGGCCGACTGCGGCAGCGCGGGCGCGGGCGTGGTCGGCACCGGCACCGGCACCGCGGGCGCGGGCAGCGGCTCGAACGGCAGCTTCGCCGGTGCGGTGACCGCCTCGACGGTCACCTGCGGGATCGCGGGCGGCACATCACCGACGACCGACGCGGCGGCCTGCGCCGTCGTCATCGCTGCCGGCGGCTCGCCGGTGCTCACCGGCTGCTCGGCGCTGCGCCGGTCGCGGCGGCGCCGCTTGCGATCCCCGCGCTCGCCTCCGCGCTCGCCACCGCGCTCGTCACGGTCGCGATCGCGATCCTGCTTCGCGGCCGCCCCGGCGGCGTCGAGCACGCGCTTCGTGAGCTCGTCGAAGCGAGCTTGCTGCGCGCGATCGGCCTCGTCGAGGATCGGTCCGGCCTCGAGCCACTGCAGCTGCATCTCGTCGACGACCTCGACCGGATCGCGCCCCGAGAACCGCAGGTCCCCGAACGCGTTCGAGCGCATCGCCTGCTTGAGCTGGGCGGCGATGTCGGCGGGTGCCGCATCGGCGGTGACCGTCGTCGCCTGCTTCGGCAGCAGCTCCTCGATCTTGCCGAGCAGCTTGTCGCGGCGCGAGCGCAGCGCGGCCGGATCGAGCTCGGTGCCCGCGACCGCGTCGGGCTGCGTCTCGATCACGTGGCGCACCATCTGCTCGATCGCGCTCGCCAGCTCGCGGCTGTCGAGTGCGCGCGCCTTGCCGCGGATCGCGAGCGCACGGGCGACGACATCGTCGCCTCCTGCCAGTACCTCGGCGATCTCGCCCTTGACGGCCTCGATCGCGTCGCGGTGCTGGTTTGCCTCGGCGTCGCGCGCGTCGTCGCGCTTGTCGAACAGCGAGTCGCACGCGGCGCGGAACCCCTTGTAGACGGCATCGGCGTCACGGCGAGGCACGAAGCCGATCTCCTTCCACTGCTGCTGCAGCTTCTTGATCTCGGCGATCGCCTTGCCCCAGCCGCCCTCGCCCGGCGCGGCGTCGGCGACGGCCTGCGCGCGCGCGATCAGCGCCTGCTTGGCGGCGAGGTTGCGCTCCTGCTCGGCCTGCTCGGCCTCGAGCTGCGGCTTGCGACGCTCGAAGAACCGATCGCACGCGGCGCGGAACCGCTTCCAGAGCTCGTCGCCCTGCTTGCGCGGCAGGTGCCCGGATTCCTTCCAGTGTGTCTGCAGCGCCTTGAGCGCCTGCGCGGTCGCCACCCAATCGGTCGAGTCGGCGAGCGCTTCGGCCTCGCCGATCAGCGTCTCCTTGGCCCTCACGACGTCGGCGAACTTCTCGCTCTCGACGGCGCGGTAGCCCTTCACCTTGTCGTAGATCTGATCGCAGATCGACTTGAACTGCTCCCACAGCTCCTTCGATCGGCGCTGCGGCATCGGGCCGACCTCTTTCCAGAGCGCCTGGAGCTGGCGCAGCCGGTTGCCGAGCTCGGGCGATGGCTCCTCGGCGGCCATCTCCTTCGCGGTCGCGATCAGCGCCTCGGCTTTCGGCACGTTCTGGAACCGTTGCCAGTCCTGCGCCTCGCGCAGCTCGCTCGCGCGCACGACCAGCTTGCCGCGCGCCGCGGTGTAGCGGTCGCCGAGCGTGTCGCGCTGGTCCGCCGGCACCTTGCCGAGCTGCTCGAACGCCCTCGCGGCCTGCTGCAGCAGCCGATCGATCGACCTGCGCAACGCATCCGCGTTGCTGCGCGCCCCGGCAGAGCCGGGGCTTGCCGACCCGCCGTCCTTGCTCGACGAGCCGGCGAGCTTCTCCATGTCCTCGCACATCGCCACGAGGCTCGCCGCGATCGCGACGCCGCGCTCGGCGTCTTCCTTCTTCTTCGCCTCGCGCTCCGCCTGCTCGGCGGCGCGGCGCGCGTCGTCCTCGGCCTTGCGCCTGTCGCGCTCCTCGCGGCGGGCCTTCGCCTCGGCGTCACGCGCGGCGCGCTGATCGTCGGACAGCTCGGCGTCCGCGGGCTCGGCGGTCGCGGCCGTCGCGGCCGCCTGCTCCTTCTCGGCCGCGGCGCGCTCCTTCTCGCGCTGGGCCTCGCGCTCCACCACGCGCAGCTCGTCGGCGCTGCGCGCCTGCTGGTCGTGGATCTCCTTGCGCTTCCAGAACCGCTGGGTCGCCTTCTTGAAGCGCTCGTCGCCGTCGTCCTTTCCGGACGGCGCGGTCTCCGCCTCGGCGAGCTTCTGCCAGGCCTGCTCGGCGGCCTGGATCTGGCCGCTGACCTTGGCGAAGTCGAACGTGTCGGCGAGGCCCTCGACCTCGCGGATGAGCTGCGCCTTCTCGGCGCGGCGGCGCTTGACCTCGTCGGGGACGACGGGCTTGGCCTTCGCGCGCTCGGCCTCCTGGATCTCGGCGACGATCTTGCGAGCGCGCTGGCGCACCGCCTTGTTCTTCGCCTTCTGCGCGACGTTCTCGAGCCGGTCGACGTCGTCGAGCTTGTCGACGGCGGCGAGCCCGACCTCCTTGAGCGTCGTGTCGATCGCGATCGCGCGCAGCACGTCGCCATCGTCGATGCGGCCGACGGCGGCGAGCCGGATGTCCTGCGGCGCATCGCCCTTGGCGAGCTCGGCCAGCGCACGCGGATCGCGTAGCTCGCCGAATGCGCGCTTGCGCACCGCGGGCAGCGCCGCGTTGATGGCGATCTCGACGAGCGCGTGCTGGTCGCCGAGCTTGAGGATACCGGCGAATCCCTCGCTGGCCTCCTCCTCGGTGTCGCTGCACGCGTGCGACGTCCACAGCTCGGCCGCACGCGCGCCGGCGAAGTCGCGCAGGCTGCGTTCGGTCTCGGCCGCGGCGATGTCGGCGAGCACGTTCGCTTCGTCGATCTTGCCGATCGCGAGTCGGCGCACGCCGATGTCGCTGTCGGTGCGAGCAACTTGAAGAAGGATGGCAGCGTCGTCCGTGGTCAAAGCCTTGACGGCTTCGGTGCGAACGCGGACGTCGCTGTGGCGATACTTGGGGCGAAAAAGATCAGCAATCCCCATGGGCAGGCGGGCAATCTATGCGCCTTGAGCGCGCGGCTCAAGCGCAACGCGGGTGCACCTGCCCTGCACCCGGTGCGGAGGCACGAGCCGAGACGCGGGCGCCGCGGTCCCGGCTAGGCCCCTAGCCATCCCACGGCTGTCCTCGGCGCCATCTGGGGGCATGCGGCGAGATGCATCAGCCGCTTGGCGGCCCTGACCGGCGGCCGGACGTCCGGCACGGTCCGTGCTGGAGGCCGGCGCCAGAAATACCGGGAGAACAGACGAAAATGAAGGTGACGAACTGGATGGCCGGCTTTGCCGTGGGCGTGAGCCTGGTGGCCGGCTGTATCGATGGTGGCAGCGACAAGCCCGACGTCAGCGACGTCAAGGGCGGCCCCGAGGGCAAGGCGGAGGCGTGGGGTTCGTCGGACAACCCCGCCATGTTCAACAATAACCTCGAGTACCGGGTGGCCGAGCTGCCGATGACCGGCGAGGCGACGAACATCCCGTGGGCCGGCAATTACTGGCCGGTCTACGAGGACAGCATCAACAAGAAGTGGAACGGCCCCTCGAGCAAGGCGCCGTCGACCAAGTACGGCGAGGCGTTCGGGGTGACCGGCGTCGAGGACGGCGTGTCGCGGTACCACGGCATCGACGCCCAGGCGTCGCGGACTGCCTGCACGACCGACAGCCAGTGCAACAGCCAGCTCGGCGAGGCGTGCGCCAAGCGCGAGGGCCAGACCAGCGGCCGCTGCATCCCGACCTGGTGGGGCATCTGCCACGCGTGGGCGCCGGCCGCGATCCTGCTCCCCGAGCCCGAGCACGCCGTCACCTATAACGGGGTCGAGTTCAAGGTGCAGGACATCAAGGCCCTGCTCACGCTGGTGCACGATCGCACCGAGACCAAGTTCGTCTCGCTGCGCTGCGACCGGCTCGACGGCCAGGACGAGATCACGTTCGACAAGTACGGTCGCCCGAACAACAGCAACGGCGAGTGCCGCGATACCAACCCGGGCACGTTCCACGTGCTGATGACGAACTACCTCGGCAAGCAGGGCGAGGCGTTCGTCTACGACCGGACGTGGGATGGCGAGGTCTGGAACCAGCCGCTGCGCGGCTATCGCATCACGGCCATGGACGAGGTCTCCGCGCTCGCCGCGAACACGCTGATCGGCGTGCCCGCCGAGGGCGGCACCACGTCCGAGAAGACCGGCACCGCCGCGGGCGGCGCGTGGTCGCAGGTCGGCACCATCGCGGTCACGCCCGGCCAGAACCTGTCGATCGTGATGAGCGGCGACGGCGATCCCGATCTCTACGTCAAGTTCGGCGCGCAGCCGTCGGCGAGCAGCTACGACTGCCGCCCGTACGAGACCGGCCCGGCCGAGACCTGCACGCTCACCGTGCCGGCCGGCCAGACGCAGGCGTTCCTCGCGGTCAACGCCTACGGCAACGACACCGCGACCTTCACGCTGAAGATCACGGCGGGCGGCCAGATCCCGACGACGTACGTGTTCAACGCGAACGCCGCGAAGCTCTACCGGGCGCACATGGACGTCGACTACATCTCGGAGTCGGCCGCGTCGACCGACGGCAACCTCGGCGCGAGCATCGATACCTACACGCACCAGGATCGCTACGACTACATCCTCGAGGTCGACAGCGCCGGCAAGATCGTCGGTGGCGAGTGGCTCGGCGCGAGCAAGCGCCGGCACCCCGACTTCGTGTGGCTGCCGATCCGGGCGGCCGCGACGACCGTCGCCGGCGGCAAGATCAGCTACGCGAACGTCAAGATGATCTACGACCAGTCACGCCAGCAGGGTGGCGGCGGTGGTGGCGGCGGCACGGTCCACGATGTCGACGAGACCGGCACGGTCGCGAAGTCGGCGTGGAAGCAGTACGGGCCCTACAACGTGGCGTCGGGCACCACGCTCACCGCGACCCTCACCGGTGACAACGACGCCGACCTCTACGTGCGCAAGGGCGCGGCGCCGACCGCGGCCGCGTACGACTGCCGTCCCTATCGCACGGGATCCGACGAGCAGTGCTCGATCGTCGGCCCGGCGACCGTGTACGTCGGCGTCAACGGCTACGCGGCGTCGAGCAGCTTCTCGCTCAACGTCACGTACACCGAGGGTGGCGGCACCACGCCCCCGACGCCACCGCCGCCCGCCTTCGCCCACCTCGCGAAGACCGGCTCGGTCGGCCAGGGCGAGATGAAGGTGTTCGAGTTGCCGATGCCGGCGGGCAAGCACGTCGTGATCCGCACGACGTCGCAGAAGGATGTCGATCTGTACATCCAGTTCGGCGCGGCACCGACGACCAGCGCGTATCTCAGCCGCGGCTACACCACGTCGGGGAACGAGACCATCTCGTACACCGCGACGAGCAACGGCGTGCTCTACGTCGGCGTCCACGGCTACCAGGCCGGCGCGTTCTCGGTGAACAGCGCCGACCAGTAGCGTCGACGCGCCCGGCCCTCGATCTCAGAAGCCGGGCGCGAGCATCCCGATCCAGCGCGCTGGGTCGGCGACGGATTGCTCGCGCAGCGCGGCCTCGCCGGCGGTGATCAGCGCGGCACCGTCGTCGCCGCCCAGGACGCGACCGAGGCAAGCGCGAGCCGCCGCCGCGTACGCGCCCATCTCGGCGCGCTCGAACCCGGCGATACACGCGCCCAGGCGCGTGGCCGCCCGTGTGTCGTCGCCGCGCGCGTGGTCGACGGCCGCGAGCGCGAGCTCGCCGAGCGGCGCGACCGAGGGCTCGTGGGCACGTGCGGCCCTGGCGGCATTACGCGCGGCCTCGTCGAGGAGTGCGTCGCGATCGCGAGAGCCCGCGTGGGCGGCCGAGAGTGCGAGGCGCGCGAGCAGATGGCGGAGCTCGTCGCGGATCAGCGAGATGCGAAGGATCTGCGACGCCTTCAGGGCGGGCATCCGCGCGAGTAGCGCGCGGCGGCCGGCCTCCGCGTCGCCGGCATAGAGCGCGACCTGCGCCTCGCCGAGCAGGTGGTGATAATGCTGGAGGTGAAACCAGCGCACGGTCCACTGGCGCGTCGCCTCGGCGAGATGGTCGCGCGCCGCGGAGACCTCGCCGGTGACGAGCCACGCGGTGTTGACGAGGCCGACGCGCAGGTTCGTCGCGCCATACAGATCGCCGCGCGCGGTGGCGGTACGGAGCAGCTCGGGTGCCAGCGTGGCGAGCTCGCGTAGCTCGCCGAGATAGAACAGGCAGTAGAGGATGAAGAAGTCGAGCGTGTCGTGCTCCCACGTCGCGGTCGTCTGCTGATCGCGGATCTCGCGCTCGGCCAGGCGGGCGAGCTCGAGGCTGCGGCGCCACTCGCCGGCCTGATAGGCAGTGATGCACTCCGAGCCGGTGAGCAGCGAGGAGACGTGGGCCGACGGGCTGCGCGCGAGCAGCACGCGGGCCTCGGCGAACAGCTTGGCGGCGCGCTGGCGGGAGCGTGGGCCACCGACGGCGTGAAAGCCGCCCTCGACGGCGAGCGCACGCGCGAGGCGGGTCGGCTCGCCGGCGCGCAGCGCGAGGAGCAGGTGACGGGTCTGGAAGTCGGCGCCGCGGATCGTGTCCACCATCGCGAGGCCACCTGCCACGGACCAGCAGAGATCGATGCGGCGCAGCTCGGAGGCCGCGATCGCGCCCTCCTGGCGCTCGCGGAAGCGTAGGCCGCGCGCGCGGAGCAGGCCGCGACGCAGCACGAGCGAGGTGAGCGCGCGGCGCGGCGTCGCCGGCAGCGCCATGCCGAGGGTCGCGAGGAGCGTGGAGATCAGCTCGATACCGCGATCGATATGACCGCTGATCAGCAGCTGTTCGGCCGCGAGGCGGCGGCGATCGAGCGCGCGCTCGGCGGCGGTGGTCGCGTCGGCGGCCGCGAGGTACGCGTCGGCGGCCTCGGCGCCCCGGCCCGCGAGCCCGAGGGCCTCGCCGAGGCGCGCGAATAGCTCGCCGCGCTCGGGATGGCCGAGCTCGAGCGCGAGCCGGTAGAAGCGCGCCGCGCGGTCGAACGCGAGCGTGTCGACGGCATCGGCGGCGGCGGTGGCGGCGTGCCGCGCGGCGAGATCGGGACGGCCGGCTTCCTGCCAGTGGAACGCGAGCATCGGCTCGTGACCGCGGCGCGGCGACGCCTCGAGCGCGTGGGCGAGCGCGCGGTGCAGCTCGCGGCGGCGGTCATCGTCGAGGTGGCCGACGATCGCCGCACGCACGCGATCGTGATACGGCTCGACGGTGTCATCGGCGCCGGCGCCGGTCGTGCGGACGAGGTTCGCGACGCGCAAGAGCGAGAGCACGCGGCCGAGCTGCTCCGGTGCGAGATCGGCGGCGCGCACGATCGTGTCGTGATGCAGCGGCTCGCCGGCGAGTGCGACGACCTCGAGCACGCCGCGCGCACCCTCGTCGAGCGCGGCCGCGCGCGCCCACAGTGCGTCGTCGAGGCGCAACCCCTCCCCGCTCCCGCCACCCGCGGCGTGACGGACCAGCTCGTCGAGGAACAGCGGGTGGCCGGCCGCCTCCTCGGAGAGCTGGCCGGCATCGATCCGGTGGCGGACGTCGTGGATGACGCACAGGCGCTCGGCCAGCTCGCGCGACGCCGCCGGCTCGAGCGGACCGAGGTCGATCGTGCACAGCTGCGGGCACGCCTCGCGGACGCGTGCCTCGACGTCGGCACGGCCACCGGCCCCCGCCGGACGCAGCGTCGCGACGAGCAACAGCGGCGGCGCTTCGGGCGGCCGCACGATCTCGGCGAGCAGCGCCAGGCTGTCGTCGTCGGCCCACTGCAGATCGTCGATCGCGAGCACGAGCGTGTGGCGGCGCGCGAGCCGGACCAGCAGCTCGCGCAGCGCGCCGAACACGCGATCGCGCAGCGCGCGCTGCGCCGGCGCCGTACCGACGGGCGCATCGGCGAACACGCGGACGCGCTTGAGATCGGGGAACACGTCGGCGAGCGCGGCGGCGTGCAGCGGCAGCATCGCGGCGGCGGCGGCCGGCTCCATCCGGTTCAGCACCCGGGTCAGTCCCTCGACGACGCCATCGAACGCCTTGTAGGAGACCGACTCGCGCTCGAAGCAGCGGCCGCGCAGGACGATCGCCGCGGTCTCGGCCTCGTTCTCCAGCGAGCGGAGGAACACGCGCGCGAGCGTGGTCTTGCCGACGCCGGACTCGCCGCGGATCAGCGCCGCGGCGGGCACTCCGTCCCGGACCACCTCGCGATCGAGGATCGCGCGCAGCTGCGCCAGCTCCGCGCCGCGGCCGACGAACAGCGGCCCCTGCGTGGGCGTACCGAGGAGACGCTTCGACGATCGCCGGCGCGGCTCGCGCGCCAGCTGGCGAATCGCGGTGCCGCTGGTCGGCCGCTGCGCCGGATCGAAGCGGAGCAGCGCGGCGCACAGCGCCGACAGATCCGCCGGCACCGCCGGATCGAGCTCGGCGGGTGGAGTCGGCTCGACGCCCTGCTTGTCGGCGAGGATCTTCATCACCGGGCCCTCGTGGGGGGGCCGACCGGTCAGCGCCTCGTAGAGGATGACGCCCGCGGAGTACCAGTCCGAGGCGGGCCCGGCGGCCTGGCCGGCCGCCTGCTCGGGAGACATGTAGTGGGGCGTGCCGACGATGCTCGGGCCCGACCACGTGGTCGCCGGCTCGTCGACGTCGAGCGCGAGCCCGAAATCGAGCAGCACGACGCGATCGGCGCCGGTGACCAGCACGTTCGACGGCTTGACGTCGCGGTGGACGAGCCCGCGCGCGTGCAGCGCCTCGAGTGCAGCGCCCAGCTCGGTGAACGCGTGGCGGACGCGCGCCTCGTCGAACCCGTCCCCGGTCGGCCGCACGTAGCCGAGGAAGTCGTGGCCGTCGACCAGCTCCATCGTGAAGTAGAGCCGACCGTTCTCCTCGATCAGCTCGCCGAGCGAGACCAGGTTCGGGTGCTCGACATCCTGGAGCACGCGGAACTCGCGCTTGAACCGGCTGATCGCGAACGGGTGCTGCAGGCGCAGCGCCTTGATCGCGGTGCGGCCGCCGCGATCGCGATCGATCGCCTCGTAGACGTCGCCGGTCGCCCCGCTCCCGATGCAGCGCAGGATCCGGAACCGCGTCGAGACGAGGGTCTCCGCGTCCACCTGCCGAGCTTACCGTGACCGCGCCGTGGCAGGCGGCGAAACGGTCGCATCACGCCCCCGCCCCGGCGATCGCGGCTACCGCCACCACCCCGGATCCGCGGTTCCTAACAGAGATCGAGCAGTGCGCCAACCACGTCGACGAGCCGGTAGTCGCTCGGCGTGAAGATGCGGCGCACGCCGAGCTCGCGCAACGGCGCGTGATCGGACGCGGGCACGGTGCCGCCGAGCACGACGGCGACGTCGCTGCCGCCGCGCGCACGCAGCTCCTCGAGCACGGCCGTGGCGAGCGCGACGTGCGAGCCGGAGAGCACCGAGAGGCCGACGACATCGACGGCCTCCTGCACGGCGGTGGCGGCGATCGCGGCCGGCTCGAGCCGGATCCCGGCGTAGATGACCTCGAAGCCGGCGTCCTTGGCGGCGACCGCGATGACCTCGGCGCCGTTACTGTGACCGTCGAGGCCGGGCTTGCCGACGAGCAGGCGCGGCCGGCGGCCGGTCTTCGCGACGTGCGCCTCGACACGGCTGCGCAGCGCGGCCCAGCCGTCGCCGTCGGCGATGCGGGCGCCCTGCACGCCCGTCTGCGCGCGGTACTCGCCCCAGACCGCGCGTAGCGTGCCGGCCCACTCGCCGGTCGTGACCCGGGCGAGCGCGCACTGGATCGAGGCCTCCATGATCGGCTCGCCCGCGCGCGCCTTCGCCTCGAGATCGGCGAGCGCCGCCTTCGCCTTGCCCGCATCGCGGCGCTTGCGGGTCTGCTCGAGCGAGGTGAAGGCCGCCTCGATCGCCGCCGGATCGCCCTTGAACACGCCACCGTCATCGCCGCCGACGAGCGGTGACGGCAGGGCCTCGGTCCACTTGTTGACGCCGACCACGGTCTGCTCGCCCTTCTCGATGCGCGCCATGCGCTGGGCCATCGATCGCACGAGCTCGCGCTTGCAGTAGCCCGACTCGATCGCGCCGCGGATGCCGCCCATGCCGTCGATCTGCGAGAGCTCCTGCATGGCGGCCGCGGAAAGATCGGCGACCTTCTTCTCGACGACCGGGTTGCCGGTGAACAGATCGCCGTACTCGAGCAGGTCGGTCTCGTACGCGAGGATCTGCTGCAGGCGCAGCGACCACTGCTGGTCCCACGGCCGCGGCAGCGACAGCGCCTCGTTCCAGGTCGGCAGCTGGAGCGCGCGGCACCGGGCGTCCTTCGAGAGCGTGACACCGAGCGCCTCGATCAGGATCCGCCACGCGTTGTTCTCGGGCTGCTGCTCGGTGAGGCCGAGCGAGTTGACCTGCACGCCGTAGCGGAACTGCCGCAGCTTCGGATCGGTGACGCCGTACCGCTCGCGGCACAGCTCGTCCCAGAGCTGCGTGAACGCGCGCATCTTGCACATCTCCTCGACGAAGCGCATGCCCGCGTTGACGAAGAACGAGACCCGGCCGACGGCCTGCGCGAACGCCTTGTCGTCGACGCGGCCACGCGCCTTGACGCGATCGAGGATGCCGATCGCGTCGGCGAGCGCGAACGCGAGCTCCTGGACCGGCGTCGCACCGGCCTCCTGGAGGTGGTAGCTGCAGATGTTCGACGGGTTCCACTGCGGCAGGTTCGCGACGCAGTACTCGTAGGTCTCGGCGATCAGATCGAGCGACGGCTCGGGCGGAAAGATGTACGTGCCGCGCGCGAGGTACTCCTTGACGATGTCGTTCTGGGTCGTGCCCCGCAGGCCGGCCTCGGGGACACCGCGTTCGCGGGCGAGCGCGACGTAGAGCGCGAGCAGCCACATCGCCGTGCCGTTGATCGTCATCGACGTGTTCATCTTCTCGATCGGGATGCCGTCGAACAGCGCGTGCATGTCGTCGAGCGACGCGATCGGCACACCGACCTTGCCGACCTCGGGCCGCGCGAGCGGATGATCGGCGTCGTAGCCGCACTGGGTCGGCAGATCGAACGCGATCGACAGGCCGGTCTGCCCGGCCGCGAGGTTCTTGCGGTACAGCTCGTTCGACGCGCGCGCGCTGGAGTGACCGGCGTACGTGCGGAAGATCCACGGGTGGTCGCGCTTGACGTCGGACATCAGCGGCATTGTTACCGAGCACTCGCGCTGCCGCCACCATCGTCAGCGGCTCCTGCCGCATGACCATCGCTCACTTGTCCCGCGGGACGCGACGCAGCGTCACGGCGAGCCCGGCGAGTGTGACGAGGGCGCCGAGGTAGGCGCGTGGCCCCAGCGCGATCTCGCGCTCGAACAGTGCGTCGGTGGCGAGCGCGACGAGCGGGAACACGAACACGAGCGTGCTCGTCACGACGAGGCTGGTTCGATCGAGCAGCCAGAAGTACAGCAGGAACGCGATCACCGAGCCAACGACCGCGAGGTAGACAAGCGCCAGCGTGGGCGATGCGGGCGGCGGCCACGGCAGCGACGCGCCGGCCGCGAGTGCGACCGCGCCGAGCACGATCGCGGTGACGCCGAGGAAGATCGTGGTCGAGACCAGGCCGCCCGTCGTCTGGCGCTTCATCACCATCGAGTAGCCGGTCGCCATGAGCACCGAGCCGAGCACGAGCACGACGCCGACGGCCTGATCGGTCGCGACGTCGAGCCGATCGAAGAACAGGACCGCGACGCCGGCGATCGAGATCAGCGCGCCGGCGACGTGGCGGGCCGAGATCCGATCGATGCGAAACACCTGGAGCAAGAGCGCGAGGATCAGCGGCTGCGTGCCGTAGACGACCGCCGCCAGCCCACCCGGCACGCGCTCCTCGCCGAAATAGACGAGCGCGTACGACGCGGCGTCGAGCACGCCGGCGAACACGAGATAGAGCCACGCGGTGCCGTGCGGCCAGGGGCGCGAGCGCAGCGCGATCGGCAACAGGATGACAAACGCGATCGCGAACCGCAGCGCCAGCGCGGTCAGCGTGGGGTAGCCGCCCTCGCCGATGCACACGCGGATCGCGAACCAGGTCGTGCCCCAGATCAGCGCACACGCGACATAGGCGGCAACCAGCCTGGTTCGGCTCGCGGGTACGACAGCGCCTGGCACGGAGTGTCGCAGTCTCGCATCTTGCAGCGGCCGCGCGCTCTAGTATGGTCACGATCATGCGTACCCTTCTGCTCGCGGCCGTCCTGGCGCTCGGCGTCGGCGCCGGTTGCTCCAAGTCCACCGAGAAGCCGCAGACCACCCAGCAGGGCGAGCCGGCCCCGCAGGCGCAGGTGCCGACCATCACGGTCGACGAGGTCGATCAGAAGCTCGCCAGCGGCGACTGCGTGGCAGTCGACGCCAACGGCACCGAGACGCGCAAGAAGATGGGCGTCGTGCCCGGCGCCGTGCTGCTCACGGACTCCGAGACGTTCGATGTCTCGGAGCTGCCCGCCGACAAGTCGAAGGAGCTGGTGTTCTACTGCGCGAACACGCGCTGCGGCGCCTCGCATGAAGCCGCCGAGAAGGCGCTGACCGCCGGCTACACGAACGTCAAGGTCATGCCCGAGGGCATCGCCGGCTGGGTCAAGGCCGGCAAGCAGGTCCAGACGATCTAGGAGCCGAGGGTCGCCCGCAGACCGTCGACGAGCCGGGTCTCGGCGACGACGCCGAGCGCGTCGCGCAGCCGATCGACGCGCGCGCGCGACTTGAGGATCTCGCCGGCACGCGCCGGCTGCTGCTCGATGGTCGACCGGCCGCCACACAGATCGACGATGGTGCGCGCGAGCTCGAGCACGCTGATCTCGCCGCCCATCCCGACGTTCGCGACGACGCGCGAGTTGCCGTCGCGCAGCGCGGCAGCGATCGCACGCACGACGTCGCCGACGTAGACGAAGTCGCGCGTCTGCTGGCCATCGCCGAAGATCGTGAGCGGTCGGGCGGCGCGAGCGCGGTCGGTGAAGATCGAGATCACGCCCGAGTACGGACTCGAGGGGTCCTGGCGCGGCCCGTAGACGTTGAAGAAGCGCAGCGCGGTCACCGGCACGCCGTGCACCGCCGCGTAGCAGTCGAGCGCGTGCTCGGACGCGAGCTTGTGGATGCCGTACGGCGACAGCGGCCGGCACGGCGCGTCCTCGGCGACCGGCAGCTCGCTGACGTCACCATAGACGGCGGCGGACGACGCGAGCACGACCTTCTTGACGCCCTTCGCGTGCGCGTACTCGAGCACGTGCAATGTTCCGCCGTAGTTGACCTGCATGTCGAGCTGCGGGTTGGCGATCGACTGGACGACCGACACCTGTGCGGCCAGGTGCGCGATGCGCTCGACCGGCCCGTACGTGCGCGTCAGCGGCTCGAGCGCCGCGAAGATGCCGTGGCTGACATCGCACGTGACGATGTGGAGCGCCGGGTGGTCCGCCCAGCGTGCCAGGTTTTCGCGCCTGCCCGTCGAGAAGTTATCGAGGACGATGACGCGGTGGTCGGTCTCGATCAGCCGATCGACGGTGTGCGAGCCGATGAAGCCGGCCCCGCCTGTGACAACTACGATCGGTAA
The DNA here is from genome assembly GCA_036794935.1 of Kofleriaceae bacterium. Taxonomy (GTDB): domain Bacteria; phylum Myxococcota_A; class Polyangia; order Haliangiales; family Haliangiaceae; genus JABFXX01. The sequence continues at coordinate 14,592 of DAIRFU010000030.1, forward strand.
GGACTTCACCTCCGCAGTTTACCTGGTAGCAACCGCGCGGCATGCGTGCGATCCAGATCCAGCGAACCGGCGGGCCCGCGGTGATGCAAGTAGCGGATGTCGCGCTCGGCGACCGGCCGCGCGAAGTGCGCGTACGCCACAGTGCGTGCAACATCCGCGTGCAGACGTTTAATCGCCGAACGCGATCCGGCCGAGCTGGCCGAGCAGCACGTCGAGCGCGACCCGGTTATCGCCGCCCTCGGGCACGATCAGGTCCGCCCAGCGCTTGGTCGGCTCGACGTACTCGAGGTGCATCGGCCGCACCGTCGCGTAGTACTGGTCGCGCACCGACTGGAACGTGCGGCCGCGGACCTCGAGGTCGCGGCGAATCCGCCGCATCAGCCGGATGTCCGCGTCGGTGTCGACGAAGATCTTGACGTCCATCTGCTCGCGCAGCGACGCCTCGCAGAACACGAGGATGCCCTCGACGATGATCACCGGCGCCGGCGAGACCCGGCGCGTGTCGCTGCGCCGCGTGTGCGTCGCGAAGTCGTAGATCGGGACGTCGACGGGCTGGCCGGCGCGCAGATCGCGCAGGTGCTCGGCGAGCAGGCTGCTCTCGAGTGCGGACGGGTGATCGTAGTTGATCGTCGCGCGCTCCTCCGGAGGCAGGTGTCCCTGGTCCCGGTAGTACGCGTCGTGCTCGACCGTGATGCAGCGGCCCTCGGGCATCGCGGCCGCCAGCTTGTGCGCGACCGTGGTCTTGCCGGAGCCGGTACCACCGGCGATCCCGACGACGAGCGAACGTCCCATTCGCGCATTCTTCTCACAGAGTGAGGCCGGCTGTCATGATGCCGAGCATGAACGAGGTCAGGTTCCCGCGCAGGTGCACCGTGGTGCCCTCGCGGACGACCTCGAGCCGGCCGACGGTCGTCGCGCTCGCGTTCTGGAACAGCTCGGCGACCTGCGGCTCGATTCGCCGGACCAGCGCCGCCGCGGCCGTACCCTCGTGCGGATCGGCCGCGAGGTCGAGTGCGAGGCCCGCGGGCTCGGCGCGGATCCAGCCGACCAGATCGGAGCCCTTCGGCAACGCCAGCATCGAAAGATCGTCCCGCGACGCGCCGTCCATGGCGATCGCGATCGTGCGCGCGGCTGGTAGCCCGGCGAGCAGTCGCTTGACCTTGGTGACGGGCCCGCCGCCGCCGGTGACGAGTGCGTGCACGGCTCGTGCGTCACGGCGGGCGTCGAGCGAGATGTACGCCGTCTGATCATCGAGGAAGTCGAGCCACCCGGACGAGCCGACCCGGTACAGCGTCGCGCCCTCCCCGCGACCGACGTGTACCTGCTTCGCCGCGGCCGCCGCCGCGCATGCCTCGATGTCGCGGCGCTCCCAGCGGCCGCGCACGATCAACGTGCCGCCGTCGGACTTCGCGAGCCCGGGCGCGCCGAATACGAGCCACTCGGCATCCGCCGCGAGCGTCTTCACGCACGCCGGCAGCAGCAGGCCGAGCGTCGCGACCTTCGGATGGGCGAGCAGCTTGTCGAGCAGGTCGCGCGTCGCGCTCACCGCGCGCAGCTCGCCGATCTGCACGCTGAACACCAGGCGCGTGTCCTTCGCGAGCTTCTGCACGGCCGCGGCTGCCTCCGCGCGATAGCGCTCGGCCGGGAGCCGGTCCTCGCCGGACGCGATCGCCGGCTGCGTCGCCCCGGCGGGCGGCTCCGCCCATGGATCGTCCGCTGCAATTCGCCGCGCATCGCTGGCGATCGCCGCCGCGGCACCTGCATCGGCGGGGACCCGGGCCGGCTCCGATCGCAGCGCGAAGCCGATCGCGATGCCGCCCACCGCGAGCAGCGCGACGGCGGCAGCCCCCAGGGGCCAGCGGCTGCGCGGCCGCTGGACGGTCGCTGCCTGCGTCGGCGCCCACGCGAGCGGCGTGCTCTGCACCGCCGGTGCGCGCTCGGGCCCATCTGTCGGTGCGACGCTGGCGTGTGCGGCCGAGCGAAGCCGCGCGGTCTCCGCCGGCTCGGGCTCCGTGGCGGATGCGCTCGCGGCGACGCGCACGGCCTCGAGCAGGGACACGGCGCTCGCCGGGCGATTCTGCGCGCGCGTCGAGAGGGCGCGCCGGATCTCGATATCGAGCGCCTCGGGGACGGGGGCGAGCTCGCAGAGCGAGCGCGGTGACAGGCGCGCCTCCGGATCCGCGAGATCGTCCCAGGGCAGCCGGCCCGCCAGCATCACGTAGAGCACGAGGGCGAGCTCGTAGACGTCGGTCGGGATGCCCGCCGGCTGGCCGAAGAACCGCTCCGGCGCCATGTACGCGGGCGTACCGCGCACGCTGCCCTCTTGCGTCGTCGTCGAGGCGGGCGCGTCGAGATCCTTCGCGATCCCGAAGTCGAGCAGGACGGCGTGGCGATCGGCGACGACGAACACGTTCTCGGGCTTGAGGTCGCGATGAACGAGCCCCTGCGCGTGGAGCGCCTGCACGGCATCCGCGAGCTCGCCGAACATCTCGAGCGCGCGCGCGAGCGGCAGGGCCCCACGCGCGATCACGCTCGCGAGCGTGTCGCCGTCGAGACGCTCCATGGCGAGGTAGGGGCGCCCATCGGGCAGCTGGCCCACGGCGAGCACCTTGACCACCGATGGGTGCGTGATCTGTTGCAGGCGCTGGGCCTCGGTCAGGAACTGCGCGCGTTCTTTGCCGGTTTGCACCCGTGTCGGGTGCAAAACCTTGAGCGCGACGCGACGTGGCCCCCAAGTTGCGTCGTATACGACGCCGCTACCACCCTCGCCGAGCACGGCGAGGACGCGAAACTCACCAAGCACGGTGGGCGGTTGCGGCGCGGGATCCACGGAAGAGTGGCCTCACAGTAACGCAGTCAGACTCGGCCCGGGGGTTGCTACTTTCTTGCATGCATCGGAGGACGCAAATGATCCGACTCGCATTAGCTGAAGACCACACCATCGTTCGTTGGGCCCTGCGTGAAGCACTCAGCAAGGCCGACGACATCGAAGTCGTTGGAGAGGCCGGCACCGCAGCGGAGACGCTCGCGATGATCCAGAACGTCAAACCAGACGTACTTCTCCTCGACATAACCCTGCCGGACCGCTCCGGGTTCGACGTACTCGCCGAGATGCGCCAGATCGATACGGCGCCGCTTGTCGTGGTGCTCACATGGCACACCGAGCCGAGCTACGCGGCGCGCGCGATCGCAGCCGGGGCGCACGGTTACGTCAACAAGGCGGTGGAGCCCAACGAGCTGCTCAACTCCATACGCGCGGTCTCGCGCGGAGAGCAGGTCATCCCGCCCGGTGTCGAGCAGCTGCTCGCCTCGGGCGACGGCCACCCTGCCAGCGCGCTGACCGCGCGCGAACAGCAGGTCATGGAGATGCTCGCCCGCGGCATGACCAACCGCGAGATCGCGGAGCACCTCGACATCAGCATCAAGACCGTCGATACCCATCGCGGTCACGTGCTGAAGAAGCTCGGGTTGCGCAACAACTCCGAGCTGACCCGCTTCGCGGTCAAGCACGGCTACGTCGCGCTGTGACGAGCTAGCGTCGCGCGGGCTGGACCCACGCACGCTTGCCATCGTCACGCGTGACGATCGCGCGGACAT
>DAIRFU010000030.1:18198-19883 GCA_036794935.1 Kofleriaceae bacterium
CCGCTTCGCGGTCAAGCACGGCTACGTATCGCTCTGATCGGCGGGATGGCTCGCACCGTCCTCCGATCACCAGCGAACGGGCTGAACCCAGGCCTGCCTGCCGTCGTCTCTCGTGACGACGGCCCGGATGTATCCGCTCCGTGGCACGAGACGCCTGGCGCGCGGTCCGTTCGCTGTTGCGACCGTCTTACCGTTCTCGATGAACGTGATCGTGTGGCGATGCTGCGCGTCGGGCTCGACGTCGACGACCAGCTCGTCGCCGGCGCGTTCGGCATGCGATAGCGTCACGCCCGTCGATGCGTAGAACCTGCCCGCTGCGAGCGCTGCGAGGATCGAGGCCGGATCGCGGCGCGCCTTCACCATCACCCAGCCGCCGCCGGCCGGGTACTTGCCGCCGCCGTCCTCCTGGTACTGGTGCGCGTCGTCGGACGCGACCCCCCATAACGTCAACCCGTGGCCGAGCGCGGCGTCCCAGAGCGCCTCGGTCGACAGGTGCTCGGCATCGCCGGCGTTCCACTTCGTGAACTGCTGGTTCGCGATCTCGACGAGCTGCGCGCCGGTACCGATCGCGACCATCACGTCGGCGGTCATCCCCCAGTAGTACTGCGGGTGGTTGATCTGGATGACGCTCGCCCCGAGATCGTGCGCGGTGGCGAATGCCCTGCGGTAGAGGACGACGCGGTCGCTGTCCTTGTAGTCGACCCACGCGAGCTTGCCCGCCGGCCGCGCGGTGACACCGATCGCGTTGACGTGGATCCGGCAGTTGCGCGACGCGTCCCCCGGCGGCACGCAATCCTTGCGGTTGTGGGTGAGCTCGATCCCCGGCAGCACGATCAGACGGTCTGAGGACGCCGCCTCGCTGACGCGGTTGTGATCGGTCAACGCGATGAAGTCGTAGCCGTGCGTCTCGTACCAGCGCACGACACCCTCGATCGGCTCGGCGCTGTCGCCCGATGGCCGGGCGTGGACGTGGGTGTTACCGCGCAACCACTGCTCGCCGGTGGTCGGTGTGGTGGCGAGGTGCGCGTCGGCCGCGGGCGCCGCATCGGGAGCGAGCGCGGCATCCGCGGGGGCCGGCTGCACCGGCGCGGGCAGCGTCGCTGGCGGAGTGGCCGGCGCGCTGCACGCCGCGGCGACAGCGAGGAGCGCGTACCTCACGGCGCAGCCACGTCGTCCAGGGCCGCCGCTCCGTCGGCCGTGATGTTCGTGACCACGCCCCACGCCGACTTCTTCCACTGCGTGCGCAGTGCCAGGAACAGGCCGAGGCTATCGGTCAACATGCGCCGCGCGATCGGCCGGCGCGCCGCGAGATCCTGGTGCTCGCCCGGATCGGCGACCAGATCGAAGACGAGTGGCACGCCGTGGCTGCCGACGCGCAGCTTCCAGCGCCCGATCCGCATCGCGTGCGCGTACTCGTACATCGACGCGTACGACGGCCGCGGCCAGCCGCGCCCGATGCCTTCCGCGAGTGGCACGATCGAGGCGCCCTGCGCGCCGGGAGAGGGTGGCCTGCCGAGTGCGTCGAGCATCGTCGGCAGCAGGTCGACACCCTCGGTCCCCTCCTCGACGATCGTGCCGCCGGGGAACCGCGCCGGATCGTGGACGAGCAGCGGGACGCGGAGGAGCGTGTCACGCAACGAGCCGCCGTGGCCGCAGCGCGTGTCCTCGAACAGCTCCTCGCCATG
>DAIRFU010000030.1:19893-21039 GCA_036794935.1 Kofleriaceae bacterium
CGTCTGATCCCAGATGCCCCACGACTTGAGCTGCGCGACCAGCCGGCCGAGCTGCTGGTCGTGATAGCTGACCGCGGAGTCGTAGATCGCGCGCAGCCGCTCGATATCGGGCTTCGGCGGGATGATGCTGCAGCCCATGCGGCCGGGCCGGAAGCCGAGCTCCTTCGCGGTGCCGTACAGCTTGAACGGACCGTTGTAGGGGCCCGGCGAGTAGATGTCGATCCACGGCTTGCGCGCGATCCACGGCCCGTGCGTGTCGACCGTACCGAGGAACAAGAACGTCGGCTGATCGCGGTGCTTGTCGAGGCGGGCGAGCGCGGCGTCGACGATCTTCTCGCCATAGAGCACGCCGTTGATGACGCCCTTCTCGCGCATCATGTTGCGGAACTCGTTGAAGCCACGCGCGTAGCCACCGGCCTCGGTGACAAAGCCGTTCCCGGTGACGCCGGTGGTGAACAGTCCGGCCGCGCCGAGCTGCTCGCCGAGCACGGCGAGCTTGCGGCCGATCTTCCAGGTGCCACCGCGACCGGCGGACCGCACGTTGTGGACCGCGGGATAGAGCGCCGTCCACACGCTCGAGTGGCTGGTCTGGGACTCGTTGCCCTGCACGTAGTACTGGCGAAACACCACGCTCGACTTCGCGAGCTCGTCGAACGCTGGCGTCTGCGCGCGGGCGCCCGGCGTGAACACGCCGATCTTGTCCGCACGCAGCGCATCCATCACCCACAGGATCACGAGACGTGGTGGGTCGGCGGCCGGCAGCGGCTTCGGGTCCGGACCGTGCACGGTGATCCGCGGCTGGGTGATGCGCGCGCGCCGGCAATCGCGCGTGGTCAGCGACAGCCGCACGGCCTTGCCGGCGATCCCGGAGAGATCGACGCGGTCCTGATCCGGCGCGAGCAGGCCACCGACGAAGCTCTCATCGCCGGCGCGCGCCCCGACCTCGACCTTGCACGGCGCCGCGACGTCGGCGACCAGGTGCGCGCCCTCGGGGAGCGTGACGTACCAGGTCAAGCTGGCGTTCTCGGCGAGCTCGAGCGCGTCTGCCTTCGCATCGAACGTGGCGGCCGCGAGCGGATCGACGTCGGCGCGCGGCTTGACCGCCCCGATCCGGATCCACGAGAACGCGAGCTTCTGCTTGCTGCG
>DAIRFU010000377.1:0-7017 GCA_036794935.1 Kofleriaceae bacterium
CGATCAGCGCGATGATCACGAGGCCGGCTTGTTGGATGCGCACGCGGGTCTTCGCGGTGAGCGGACGGCGCAGCGCGCCTTCGATCGCGAACACGAGTAGGTGGCCGCCGTCGAGCATCGGAATCGGCAGCAAGTTGATGAGGCCGAGGTTGATGCTGATCAGCGCGATCATCAGCATGAACGAGTCCCAGCCCTGCTCTCCCGAGACCGAGGCGACGCGATACATCATGAGCGGACCGCCGAACGCGTCGGACGGCTTGTCGCCGCTGATGATCTGGAAGAAGCCGCTCACCATCGTGCTGATCGTGTCCCCGGTGCGCTCGAGCGCCTTGGAGAGCGCGTAGCTGAACCGGCTCTCGATCGGCGTCATCGCGCCGGTGCCGCGATCGACATCGTTGCGCGCGCCGAACACCAGGCGCGTCACGGTGTGGCCGTAGTCGTCGAGCTCCTTGCGCTGGACCTGGGTCAGCTCCGCCGACAGCGTCTCGGTCTTGCCGTCGAGCGCCGCGCGCTTCCAGGTCAGCTCGTAGGTCTTCGTCGGCTCCGCCTGCAGGCGCTGATCGAGATCGGCCCAGTGCGCGACCGGCTTGTCGTCGAGCGCGACGATCAGATCACCGGCCCGCAGCCCCGCGGAGTCTGCCGGCGAGCCCGGATCGACGTGCGCGACGAACATCTCGGCGTGCTCGAGGCCGGTGTACGTGTGGCGCTTGAGCGTCGGGCTGACCTCGGTCTCGGGCACGACGTCGGCGAACCCCGGCGTGAGCAGGTGGACCTGCGGCACGCCGGGCAGCTCGGTGCCGCGGAAGTAGACGATGCTGCTGCGCCGTGCGATCCGGCCGAGCTCGTGCTTCACGTCGTTCCAGTTGCGCACCGGCTGGCCATCCACGCTGATGATCAGATCGCCGGTGGCCAGGCCCGCTCGCCCGGCGGGCGATTGCGCGTCGATCACGCCGACCAGCGGCACGAACGGCGCGTGCGTGATGCCGACCCGGCCCTTCGTCGCGATGTGGCCGTCGCGCTGGCGGATGACCTCCTGCATCGGCGTGATGTAGCGCTCGAGCTCCTTGCCGTTGCGCGACAGCCGCAGGTGCAGCTCCTTGCCCGCCGAGCTCTGCACGACGTGCTCGATATCCTCCCAGTAGCGCATCGCGCCGCCGTTGATCTCGAGCACGCGGTCGCCGGGCTCGAGACCGGCGCTCGCCGCGGGGCCGCCCTCGAGCACGTCGCCGATCTGCGCCGCCGGGAGCATCGTGTGGCCGGCGAAGAACATGAAGTAGATCACGACCGGCAGGATCAAGTTGGCGGCCGGACCGGCGAGCACGATCACGACGCGCTGCCAGATCGGCCGGCTCGCGAAGCTGCGCCCGGCATCCGCCTTGGCCGGCGACTCGCCCTCGATGCCGAGGATGCGCACGTACCCGCCGAGCGGGAACACGGCGACCTGGTACTCGGTCTCGCCGATCTTCGCACGCACCAGCGGGCGCCCGTAGCCGAACGAGAACCGCTGAACCTTCACGTCCAGGAGCTTGGCGGCGGCAAAATGCCCCAGCTCGTGGATGACCACGAGCACACCGACGAGCAGCAGAAAGTAGAGGACCGACATGGGAGCGGACGTCCGAGGCTATAGCAGAGCTGCTATCCTTATCCCAGGTGGCATCGAAGTCCGGTTCAGAGTCGACGTCCACCGAGCAGATCGAGGAGCTGCTCGATACAGTCGATTCGACGCTCGATCGGCTCAAGACGCTGTACGAGCAGTACTTCCTCGGGATCCAGAAGCAGGCACCGAGCTACATCCACAGCGACGTCGAGCGCAAGCTCCGCGAGCTGACGCAGCTCAACATCCGCAACACCGGGCTGCGCTACCGGCTCGCGACGCTGCAGCAGAAGTTCGGGTCGTACAACTCGTACTGGCGGCGTACGCTGCGCCAGATCGAGAACGGCACCTACGCGCGCAACCTCGCGAAGATCAGCCGCGACGCCGCGCGCAACGGCACCGAGATTCCCGAGGAGATCCTCGCCGCGATGCCGAAGCGGATGCGCGAGCAGGTGCTGCGCGATCGCGATCAGGCCGTCGCCACCGCGAAGCGGCGCAAGCAGCTGGAGGATGACGCGCAGCTCGCGCTCGCCGACGACGGTCCACCGAAGCAGACCAGGACCGCGACCGGCGCGCACGTCATCGAGGACGAGGAGATCGACTTCAAGGCGCTCTTCTCGGCATTCGAGGACGACGCGCCGAAGCTCGAGGCCGCCGTCACGCAGCCGATCCGCAGGCCGGCGACGCGGCCGCCGATGCCGCGCATGCCGGTGCCCGAGGCCGTGCGCCGTACCGGCACCACGCGCCCGCCGGTGCCCGCCACCGCGCCGCCGCCCACGCCACCGACGCCGCCGCCGCGTCCCACGCACGAGACCGCGCCGACGCAGGCGATCCGGCGGCCGGTCGCGCACGCCACCGGCCCGGCGCAGACCGCATCACCGCCGCGTGCACCGGCGCAGCCGACGGCCAGGCAGACCGGGCCGGTGCCGGTGCCGGTGGATCCGCGAGTGACCGGTCCGATGCCGGCGATCGAACAGCCGCCGAGCGGCTCGACGCAGGCCATCCCGCGCGCACCGACCACGCAGCCGATCCCGCGCCCGCCGCTCACGCAGCCGATCGCGCGCGTCGCACCATCGCAGCAGTCGCGCCCGGTTCCCGTGATTCCCGGCGCCGCGGCGAAGACCGGGCCGGTACCGGTCGAGTCGATGGCGGGGCCGTTCCCGCGCACGCAACAGCCGCCGAGCCCGTCCGGGCGCACGACGCAAGCGATTCCGCGCCCGCCGCTCCGACCGCCGCCGGGCATGACCGACGCGGACGTCAACGCGCTGCACGCGAAGTACGTCAAGGCCAAGGAGATGGTCGGCGAGAAGGTCGATCCCGGCAGCCGCGAGAAGCTGCTCAAGACCATCAATCAGAGCGCGCCGAAGATCATGGCGCAGTACAAGGCGTCGGGCGTCGATTTCTCGGTCGTCGTGAAGGACAACCAGGTCGTCCTCAAGGCCAAACCGAAGACCTGAGTCGCTGCGTCAACCTGATACCCCTGCATACCTCGCGGGCTGTCACGCGTATGCGCGCATCGGCACGCAGATGCGTTCCGCACGCGGTGCCCCACTGCTACCGCACGGGCGCGACGCGAACCCGTATCATGGCGATCTCGACCTTCGTCGAGGCGGCTTGAAGCCGTTCCACTACCGGGGGGAGTCGATAGATGACAGCATGCGCTTGGTCACGGGTTGCTTGTGTTCTTGCCCTGCCCTTGCTCGCTTCAGCGTGCAGCCTCGACTCGAGTGTCGAGAGCGAGGAGGCGCTGGCCAGCTCGGCGCAGCAGATCGGGGCGAATCCGCTCGGGATCAAGACCGAGACGATTTGCTTCACCGCGCACAATCCGGGCGATCCGGTCGCGATCCCGCTGACCGGCACGCGATTCAGCTTGCGCAGCTTCGCGGCGCAGCGCCCCGAGGATCGCGTGATCCTCTTGCTGCACGGCGCCGTCGAGACGCGCGAGATCTTCGACGGCGGCAAGGCCGGCATCGACGTCGATGGCTCGTTCGCGCGCTCGCTCGCGAAGCAAGGCTACGTGGTGGTGACGGTCGACCGTGCGGGGTATGGCGACAGCCCGTACGTGCGACCGCCCGGCTTCGGCTTCAGGCTGACCTTCAACAGCTACGTCGAGATGACGCACGAGATCATCGCGCAGCTCCACGCCGGCACGTACACGGTGAAGACCGGTGACAGCTGCGGAGCTGGCCCCGAGGCCGGCGTCGCCTCGCAGAGCGTGATCCTTGGTGGTCACAGCATCGGCGGCGGTGAGGTCATGAACTACGCGACGCGCTATCACGACATCGACGGCATGATCTCGTTCGGGTGGACCAACACCGGTGCGGCCTCGATCCCGACCGGCTTCTTCCTGAACTGGATCGTGCCGCAGTTCATACAGGGCAATGACTACGTGACGTTCTTCCCGCCGGGCCCCGGCGACGTGTCGAGCGACTGCGTGCTCGGCCTGTTCTCGCAGCCGCTGGCGGCGACGGCGTACGACCCCGCCGTCGTGAACCTCGAGTGCGCGAACGAGAACCTCGGCACCTCGCCGAGCGGCGAGCTCGCCGGCACGAACGCGCTTCGCCCGGCCAATCTCGCAGCGCTACCGGGAGTCGGGCCGACGCCGGCCCTGCTCGTCTACGCGGATCTCGACGTGATGGTCGTCAGCGCGAACAACCCCGCGGGTGACCCGGATCATGCAGGTCTCGAGATCGCAGCGTGGCAGGAGAACTGCAACTGTGACGTCAGCTCCTACATCCTGCCGGGCTCCGGCCACGCGATGTTCTTTCCCGAGACGATGCCCGAGCTCGCGGACGCCGTCGTGAGCTGGCTCGCGGGTCACGGCTTCGAACCTCGCTCGTAGCAACGAAATGATGCGCTCCCGCATGCGACAGCGCTAAGCTCGTGATATCGACGCTCGAAATCGGCGGGAAGGTTAGCGATGGCAGAGACACGCACGGCGCGCATCTTCAGGCACCCGGCCGGTTGCGTGATCGTCCGGGTCCTCGGAATCGAGCAGACGCTGGAGGATGCGCAGGAAAACGTCGCGGTGGCGCTCGAGCTGAGCGACGGCCCGCGCAGTCTCCCGCTGCTGGTCGACATCACGGGTACGGCCCCCCTGGTATCCGAGGTGCGCCACTACTACGTGGGTGGAGCCCTGGCGAACAATTTCACGGCACTCGGGTTGCTCGTCGAACCGTCGCCGATGGGGCGGATGCTGGGGGACGTCTTCTTCCGGATGATCCAGTCCGCCAACGATGGCCGCACGGACGTCGGGCCGACCAAGGTGTTCGTTGACGAGCCCACCGCGATCGAGTGGCTCACCTCGGGCGCGCCGCGATGAGCGAGTTCTCGAGCGAGCGCCTCGCCGGCTTGCTCGAAGCGGTCGGGCGCATCGCCGGCGGCGATCTCGACAAGCGTATTCCGCTGTCGGATCGTCACGACGAGCTGGACGCGATCGCACACGCGATCAACGTGCTCGTCGGCGAGCTGCAGATCGTGGCGGATGGGCTTCGCCGGGCGAAGGAGGAGGCCGAAGCGGCGAGCATGGCCAAGACGATCTTCCTGCGGAACGTCGGCCACGAGATCCGGACGCCGCTCACCGTCGTGCTCGGCATGTCGGACCTGATCGCGTCCCAGAACTTTCCGAAGGAGCGCGTCGAGCAGCTGCGCGAGCGGATCGTCGCGAACGGGCGCGCGCTCGTCACGATCCTCGACGACCTGCTCGATCTGGCCAAGGTCGAGGCGTCGCGGATCGACTACACCCTCGAGCCCGTGGAGGTCGCGGCGCTCGCCGAGGAAGTCATCGCGACGTTCGAGACCGTCGCTGCGCGCAAGCAGATCGCGCTGGTCTTCGACCGGAGCGCGGCGCAGGATGCCTGGGTCATCGCCGACGACAAGCGCCTGCGGCAGGTCCTGATGAACCTCATCGGTAACGCCGTCAAGTTCACCGACCAGGGCGAGGTCGCGGTTCACGCGACGCGATCTGCGGACGCCATGCACGTCTTCATCGACATCGCCGATACCGGCATCGGCATGACGCCGGACCAGACCCGCGATGTCTTCGAACCGTTCGCGCAGGCCGACTCGACGATCGCTCATCGCTACGGCGGCAGCGGCCTGGGCCTCGCGATCTCGAACCGGCTCGCCCATGGCATGGGAGGTACGCTCGAGGTCGCCGCGAGTGCACCGGGAGTCGGCACGACGTTCCGGCTGATCTTGCCTGCGGCGCCCGCGAAGCCCGCTCCTGCGCCGGTCGCGCCCGATCCGGCGATGAGTGAACATCGGGCCCTGCAGGCAAGGAAGATCCTGGTCGTCGAAGACCACGAGGACGTGCGCGCGACCACGGTCGAGCTACTGAAGCGCGCGGGCGCGGTCGTCAGCGAGGCCGCCGATGGCCTCGAGGCCATCGATGCAGCGCACGACACGGCGTTCGACGCGATCCTGATGGACGTTCGCATGCCGAACCTCGATGGCATCGAGGCGACCCGCCGCCTGCGCGCCGGCGGCCACGCGATGCCGATCATCGCACTCACGGCCGATGCGGTCCCCCAGCAGCGCACCGAGTGCCTCGCCGCGGGCTGCAACGCGTATCTCCCGAAGCCGCTCGATCTGGGGCAGCTCGTCACGATCCTCGATGACGTGGCACAGTGACGGCATGGAGCTGACGCCCGAGCTGATCGAGAAGATGCGGGCGATCGGGCTGCGCCTCGACCGCGCCGGCACGTTCTGGCACCAGGGCACCGCGGTCTCGCACCCACGCCTGCGCCAGGCGCTGCTGCGCTGGCTCGACGTGCTCGACGATGGCCGCGACATCGTGCGGCTCGACGCGCGACGCTTCGCGTACGTCGAGGTCGAGGATGCGCACCTGCGCGCGAAGTCGGCGCGCTGGGACGGCGATCGCTGCATCGTGCTGTGGGATGACGACCAGGAGGAGGAGCTCGCGTACGGCTCGCTCCGCCAGGCCGATGATCACGCGTTCTACGCCGCCGTGCGCGGCCGGCTGCGTGGCCGCATCGCGGGGCCGGCGTACCACCAGGTCGCCGAGCACGTGGTCGAGACCGACGGTGGGTTCGCGCTCGCCGCGACCGGTCAGCGCTGGCCGATCGCGAACGCGGCCTGACCACGCCGGAGCACCGGCTATCGGCCTGGATCGTGATCGACGGACACATAACCTGCTTGACCGTCGCGCTGCCGTCCTCGTCGCTTCAATGCGGCGGTCAATCGTGATCGACGGAGACGCTCGTTGACGCTGGCGGGCGCCGCGACACGTACGCGCTTCAATGGGGCCGTCGATCGTGATCGACGGAGACGGGCGTCGCCGAACTGCATCGTCGCGCTGTGGGTCACGCTTCAATGGGGCTGTTAGCGAGCACGCCGTATGAGGGGCGGAGGGTGGTTTCGGGGCAGGCTGGTTGAGGGCGTCGGATCGGATGGCCTGGGCC
>DAIRFU010000919.1:0-1981 GCA_036794935.1 Kofleriaceae bacterium
CGGGCCGCGTCGGTCGGCGGTGCGCTCGGCGCGCGCCTGCGGGCCGCGTCGGTCGCCGCCGAGTCGTCCCTGTCGAGGAGGATCGGCCGGTACTCGCCTTCCTCGCCGAGGTCGTCCATCATCGTGTAGCGCAGCGCGAGGATTCCGAGCAGCGTCCCGGTCAGCAGCATCGGCGCCGCGAACGTCCGCGCGACCATCACGCCCATGACGTCGAACATCGTGTCGGCTTCGGGCGCGAACAGGTACCCGGCGATGAACGCGGACGCCAGCGTCACGCTGCCGAGGACGTAACCGACCTTGGTCGCGCTCGCGCTCGCCGACCCGGTCAGCAGCCGCGCAGCGCACTGGCCGAGCACGATCAGCGCGAGCGGCAACGCGGACCAGAACGTCGCGCTCGCGATCACCGGGTAGAAGCCGGTCATCCCGGAGAGCTCGACCGTCGTGCAGGGGCCGCCGGGAGAGCACATCCGCGCGTCGCGCAGATCGATCGCGATCAATGCCGAGCCCAGATCGATACGGAACCACTCGAGCACGAACAGCGCGCCCACGATCAGCGCTACCGACGCCGCCGAGCACAGCAGCAACCGGATCTGGTGCCGGCTCATTCGCGGCCGAGCGTATCACTGCTTACGCATCAGCCGTCGAGCGATCGTCCATCGCGGGTGGGGTATCCGGGTGGCGCAGGCCGTGCGCCCATGATGCTCGCGCCGTGAGGCTGCCTGGCCCGGGCGTCCCCGGTCTTCGCCTCGAGCCCGCGAGCTCCTGCGTGGAGCGCCACTACGGGAGCACGATCAGCGCCCCCGCGATGCCCTCGTTCGCGGAGCCGAGCGTGACCTCGCGGGTCCGGCCGTTGCCGCTGACCTTCGCCTGGACGACGGTGTCGGTGTACAGCGCGAACAGCCCGGAGGGGCCGGTCCTGCTCTGGTCGGCGCGCACCGGCAACCTGCCGGCCACGTCGGGCGGATCGAGGTAGATGACCTTGCCGTGCGCGGGATCGACGTCGACGGTGGCGCCTGCGAGCGGCGACTTCGTCGCGCCGTTCGCCCACACCGATCCGTACACGAGCCCCGGAAACTTCACCATCAGCGTCGCGTCGTAGTTCGCCTGCGTCGCCGTGATCGCGAACGGCACGGTGGCGAGCTCGATCTCGTCGGCCGCGGCGCACACCGGGATGCCACCGATCGCGCAGCTCGAGCTACCGCCGATCTGGTCGCTGCCGTCGAGGGCGAGACAAGAACGCGAACCGGTCTGCGTCGGCGCGACGAACGTGGCGAGGTTGCCGATCGACTCGGCGCCGGCGAGGTTGCCGAAGAACCGCGCGCCCTTCTCGAACAGGCGCGGCGCCAGCGTGCCGGCGCCCACGCCCGCGGGCGCTTGCATCGCGCCGGCCTCGGCACAACTCGCGCCTGCCGCGAGCGCGAACATATCGATCATGCGCACCTTCAACTGGCTGCGCGCACAGCCGAGGTTGTGGGTGACCGGGATATCGATGCGATCCTGGCCGATGTACTCGCCTCGTCCGTAGAACAGCAGATCGGGCGAGAAGAACGCGTCCTGCTCGACCGCGCAGGCCGATGGTCCCGACCAGCCGTAGATCTCGACGCCGCTGAGCCCGGACTCCGGGATCGCGACCTCGAACCGGCCGCGGATCGCGTCGCGGATCGCGCTGTAGCTGGTGCCGTTCTCGATCTCGAGGCACGCGCGCTGCACGTCCTTGCTGTCCTGGAGGTACGTCGCGCCGGTGAGCCGGACCTCGACCGCGGTGATGCAGCTCGTGTCGTAGCTCTGGGCGTCTTGCGGCAGCAGCAGCTGCATGTCGACGACCGGATCGGCGCAGCCGGCGACGAGGGCGAGGACGAGCAGGCGGCGCATCAGAATCCCCGCACCGCGGTTGGCTCGCGACTCATGTAGTCGTACGTCGCGTAGCCGCCGAGCGTGACCGCGCCGATCGCCGCCCACACGTACCAGCGCCCGTACCACG
>DAIRFU010000378.1:0-5077 GCA_036794935.1 Kofleriaceae bacterium
CGCAAGAAGCTCGCATCGAGGTACTCGCGCTTGATCACCTCCGCCATCTCCTCGGCGGTCGCGAACCGGGCGTAGTCGATCCGGATCACCGGGATGACCTTCGAGATGCTCGCGATGAACTCCTGGTAGCCCTCGTAGAGGGCCTGCAGGTAGCCGAGCTCGATCTGGGCCTCGACGTCGCGGCTGCGCATGCGGATGCGCTCGGCGCTGGCCTCGGGCGAGACGTCGAGGTAGACGATCACGCTCGGCTTGCACATGAAGTTGCTCATGTTGCGGAACAGCTCGACGTACGTGCGGTAGTCGCGATCGTCCATGAGCCCGGTCTTCGCGAGCATGCGGGCGAAGATCGAGTCCTCGTAGATCGTGCGGTCCTGTACCGCGGAGCGGCCGCGCCAGATGATCTCCTGGTGCTGCTGGAACCGGCGGTTCAACAGGTACACCTGCATCGCGAACGCCACCCCGCGCGAACGCGCGGGGTCATCGATCGACCGCGCGGTGTCGCGGTAGAAGTCGGCGAGGTACTCGTTATCGGCGACCGGCTCGTAGTAGCAGTCGATGCCGAGGTGCTGGCCGAGCGCGGTCGCGAGCGTCGACTTGCCCGCACCGATCATCCCGGCGATGCCGATGAAGATGTTGCCGAACACGTCCGGCGCCTGACCGGGCGCAGGCGCTGCGCGCGCCGGCCCCGATCCGCTGGCGATGGACGGCACGGACGGGTCGCGGGCGATCTCGGTCTCGGTCAGCACCCGGGCAGCCTGCCAAACCGCTATGACATCGCGGTGCCATGGCTGGCAGTGCTGCCAGCTCTGGCAGTGGCCGCGGACGTACGTTCGCCCACTTGCGCCGGCACGTATTGTGGAATGCTGCGCCGCCATGAAGAAACTCGCGCTCCTGCTCGTCGCTGCCGCGTGCGGCAAGTCCGACTCCTCCTCGGCTCCCCCGGCCACGCCGATCGACCTCGCCGCCGTCAACGCGCTCGTCCCCGCCGACCTCAAGGACAAGCTGGTCTTCGAGCAACGCGACCTCGTCGAGGAGCGAGGCAGGCACTCGAAGACGACCTACACGCTGGCCGCCCCCAAGGACTGGGAGCAAGGCAAGATGTTCGCGAGCCTCGAGCCGAAGCGCGACGCGAACCTGGGCTTCTTCACGAAGATCATCGTCGGCAGCAACTGCGATGGCAGCTGCGAGCCCAAGGACTGGGCAAAGACGTCGGAGAAGGTGAACTTCTCGCAGTTTCGCACGGGCTGGAAGATCACGAAGGACGAGCAGGCCAAGACGAGCCACCTGATGATCGCGGAGAAGGACGACCAGACCAACGTGACGTACGCGTGGTGGGCCGACGGCGCGCGCAAGTACTACAGCTGCAGCGCCTCGCTCGAGGGCGAGATCAAGGCGGCCGCCGACGCGTTCGCGAAGGCGTGTCAGGCAGTTGCGATCAAGGGTGACTAACGACGGCCCTTGTAGCCCATCATCCCCTGGATCACGCCCTCGCTCGCCTCGGCGATCTCGCCCTCCTCGCGCAGCCGATCGGCACAGTCGGGGCACACCTTGCGGGCCTTGCCCGCGACCTTGACGCTCACCAGCTTGGCGACGTCGTCGTTGCACTCACGGCAGGTCGGCATGCGGCCATCGTACTACGCGTGTGCCGGCGCGATCACGGGCAGTCGGCGGTGCAGCATGCGCCGGTATCCGCCTCGAGACCACTGCACATGCCATCGCCACACCGCGGCGCCACCGTGCAGGCCGGATCGTCCCAGCACAGCGGCGCGCAGACCGTGCGGCAGTCGTCATCATCACAGCCGGTCGCACCGTCGGCGTCGAGATCGAGGCCGGCCGCACACACCTCCTCGCGCTCGCCGCGGAAGCTGCCGGTCGCGGTCTGCTGCGACAGGCCGGCCAGGGTGCCGCCGAACGCGATGATCTCCGCGCGCGCGTCGTCGTAGGCTGCGCACGCGCCGCTCGCCGCGATCGGCACGAGCCCGGTCTCGGGCTGCGTCCACTGCTCGCCGTCCCACTCCCATAACGAAAAGCCGCTGCTCCCGCCTCCGAACAGGGTCACCCGCGCGCGGTTGCGATCGTACACGAGGCCGGCGGCGTGACGCCCCTCGGGCACCGCGGGCGCCATGCGCTCGGTCCAGCTCGCACCATCCCACTCCCAGGTGTCGGCGAGCTCCGTCGTGCCGTCGGGCGCGAGGCCACCGAAGAGGACGACGCGATCGCGCGCGGCGTCGTATGCGAGCTGCGCGTGGACGCGCGCACCCGGCGAGGTCGCCGGCGTCAGCTCGCTCCACGCCACGCCGTCCCACTGCCACGTATCCGCGAAGTACTGCGAGCCGTTACTGCCGCCGAACAGCAGGATGCGCGCGTGCGTGGTGTCGGCCGCGAGCGCGGCCCCGTAGCGCGGCGACGGCCCGGTCGATGCGACCTCGAGCCAGCGCGTCCCGTCGAAGTGCCACGTGTCGCCGAAGAACTGCGCCCCGGCGCCGCCGAACAGCAGCACCTCGCGCGCGGCGCCATCGTAGGCGAGCGCGGGCGCGACCCGTGGTGCCGGCCCTGCCGCGCTGACGAAGCGCTGCCAGCCGCGGCCGTTCCACTCCCAGGTGTCGCCGAGCGGCAGGCTGCTGCCCTGCCCTCCGAACAGCACGATGCGGCCGCGCGACGGATCGCTGGCCAGGCCGCACAGCTGGCGCCGGTCGGGGAGCGCCGGCGCAGCGCGCATCGTCCACTGGCTACCGTTCCACTCCCAGATCTCGCCGGACATCAGATTGGTCGCGCGCTTCTTGCCGCCGATCTGGACGACATGGCCGCCCCGCGCGTCGTACGCGAGCACGGCGCCACCGGCGATCCCGGGCGACACGCTCGGCGTCTTGTCGGTCCACTGCGTGCCGTCGAGCTCCCATAGCACGTCGTTGCTGGTCACCGCATCGATGCCCGACAGCACGACCACCTCGCGCGCGGCGTCGTACGCGAGCGCGCCCCACAGCAGCCGTGGCGGCGAGCCCGTCGTGGCGAGCTCGCTCCAGTCGGTGCCGTCGAACACCCACGTCTCGTCGAGCGAGGTCGGCCCGGCCCCACCGTAGAGGACGACCCGCGCGTGCTTGGGATCGAACACCATCGCGTGGCCATCGCGCGGCGATGGCGCGTGCGCGGGCAAGAGGCGTAGCCAATCCGTACCGTCCCACGCCCACGTGTCGCCGAGGCGGTTGCTCATCCGCGAGCCGCCGAACAGGATCACGCGCGCACCGTCCCACGCGATCGCGGCGCGCTCGCGGGCGGGCGGCACCATGGCCGGTGTCTCGCGCGTCCACACCGAGCCCGTCCACTGCCAGGTGTCGTTGAACAGGATCTTCTGGTCGTCTCCCGAGTAGCCGCCGAACAGGACGACGACGTGGCGGACCGGGTCGTACGTCATGACCGCGCGCTCGCGGGGAATCGGCGCGCCGACTGCCAGGGTCGACCAGCCGACCTCGTCGAGCGCCCAGGTGTCGTCGAGGATCTCGCCGACGCCGTCCTCGCCGCCGAAGATCACGAGCTGGCCATGGATCGGATCGTACGCGCCGCTCGCGTCCTGCCGCGGCACCGGGACGTCCTGGAGGTGCGTGCGCCACAGCGGGCGCTCGCGCGTGCAGAGGTTCGAGCAGCCATCGCGGCCGCGCGTGTTCGCGTCGTCGCACTCCTCGCCACGCATGTGATCGGTGTAGCCGTCGCCGCAGCTCTCGCGGGACAGACAGTCGGCCGAGCAGCCGTCGCCCGGCAAGACGTTGCCGTCGTCGCACAGCTCCTCCGGCTCGAGCTCGCCGTTGCCGCAGCCGGCGGGCAGGCACACGCCCGAGAAGCAGCGGCCAGCTGGCACCTCGGTCGCCTCGCACGTCGCGAGCTCGTCGAGTCCTTCGCACACGCTCAGCTGATCGGGCGCGACGCAGCTCTGGTGGACGACGTCACACGCGGTGCCGCGCGGGCACAGCCGGCCGTCGCTACACGCGACGAGCTCGTCGGTGATGCATCCTCCGACGAGCGAGATGACGACCGGGACGGCGACCGCGACCAGCCAGCGCACGCAGGCAGTATCCCACGGATGCGTGCGTTACTTCCCGCCGAGCACGTTGCGCGCGATCACCATGCGCTGGATCTGGGACGTGCCCTCGTAGATCTGCAGCAGCTTGGCATCACGCATCAATTTCTCGACCGGGTACTCCTTCGTGTAACCGTAGCCACCGAAAATCTGCACGGCATCGGTCGTACAGCGCATCGCGGCATCGGCGCCGTAGGCCTTCGCGTAGCTCGACACGATGCTCGACAGATCGCCCTGATCGACCATCCAGGCCGCCTTGTGGGTGAGCAGCCGCGTCGCCTCGTACGCGATCGCCATCTCGGCGAGCATGAACTGGATCGCCTGGTGCTGCGCGATCGGCACGCCGAACGTCTTGCGCTCGAGCGAGTACGCGCGGCTCTCCTCGAGCGCACGCCGGATCACGCCGGCCGCCGTCGCCGCGATCCACGGCCGCGACCGATCGAACGTCTTCATCGCGACCTTGAAGCCGCCATCCTCGGTGCCGACCAGCGCGCTCTTCGGCAGCTTGACGTCCTCGAAGATCACGTCCGTCGTGTTCGAGGCGCGCTGGCCCATCTTGTTCTCTTTGCGGCCTGCCTTGACGCCGGGCGTGCTGGCGTCGACGACGAAGCACGCGATGCCCTTGTGCTTGAGCGCCGGGTCGAACGTCGCGAACACGGTGTAGAAGCTGGCGACCCCGCCGTTCGTGATCCACCGCTTCTGGCCGTTGAGCACGTACTCGTCGCCGTGCTTCGTCACGCGCGTGCGCATGCCCGCGACGTCGCTGCCCGCGTCGGGCTCGCTGCAGCAGTAGGCGCAAAACGTGAGCTCGGACGTCAGCCGCGACAGGAACTTCTGCTTCTGCTCCTCGCTGCCGGCGACGAGCAGCGGCGTCGCTCCGAGCGAGTTCGCGGCCATCGAGGTGTTGATCCCGGAGCAGCCGAACGAGACCTCCTCCTGGACGAGGCAGTTATCGACGCAGCTGCCACCGAGGTGACTATGCTTGCCACGCGGCAGGCTCAAAGC
>DAIRFU010000378.1:5087-7008 GCA_036794935.1 Kofleriaceae bacterium
ATCAGCCAGGACTTTTCCGGCATCGGCTCCGGCGGGTAAACGCATGCGTGCCCAACGGAACAACTCGTGGCGCTGGTCGGCGGAAGCCCCTTGCAATGCCGACTTTTTCCTTTCTGGTGTTCGCGGTAACGACGTCGTGGTGCGCCGCCTTGGGCACGATCTCCTTGCGCGTGAACTCGCGCGCGGTCTGGACGAGGGCGTCTTGCTCTTCGGTGAGGCGTAAGTCGAGGGCCATCGCCGGCACTCTAGCTCACGCTCGGCTCGCGCTCACGGCGAAGCGACAGGAGTGGTAGCTTGACCGTTCTTCATGGTGGAGCGGTTCGGCACCTGGCAGCTCGAGGCCCTGCTCGCGGTCGGCGGGCTCGGCGAGATCTGGCGGGCGCGACGTGCCGGCGCACCGGACGGCGTCGCGGCACTCAAGCGGCTGCACACGCACCTCGCGCGCAACGACGAGGGGATGCGCCAGTTCGCGGTCGAGCAGCACCTGACGACGACGCTGCCGCGCCACGACAATGTCGTGCACGGCCTCGAGGCGGGCGACGTCGGTGGCCGGCCCTACGTCGCGCTCGAGCTGATCGCGGGCGAGGACCTGCGCCGGATCGTCGCACCACCGGCGACCCCCGCCGGCCCGGCGCCGACCGACGTCAGGATCCCGCGCACGCGCGTCGTGCAGCTCGTCACCGCCGCGTGCGATGGCGTCGCGCACCTGCACGAGGCCGGCTTCGTCCACGGCGACGTGTGTCCGGGCAACCTGATGGTGACCACGGGCGCGGCGTCCGATCGCGTCGTGGTCGTCGATCTCGGCGTCGCGCGCGCGATCGGCGAGGCCGGCGCGGTGCGCGGCACGCACGCGTACATGGCGCCCGAGCAGGTCCGCGGCGAGGCGTGGACGCGCGCGACCGACGTGTTCGCGCTCGGCGTCGTGCTGTGGGAGCTGATCGCGGGCGCGCGGCTGTTCCATCGCGGTCCGCCCTGGCTGACGATGGCCGCGGTCGTCGAGGCCGAGCCGCCACCGCTGCACGACGCCGCCCTCGACGCGATCGCCCGCCGGGCGCTCGCCAAGCAGCCCGCCGAGCGGCTGCCGACCGCGGCCGAGCTCGCCGCCGCGCTGCGCGCGCTCTGAGGCGTGGCGGCCGGCCGCCTCGGACTGCGCGCCCTCGCCGCCGCGCTGCGCGCGCTCCGAGGCGTGGCGGCTACGCCGACTCGGACTTCGCGCCGTCGCCCGCCGCCCGCTTCGCCGCGCGGGCCGCGCGCGCCGCCTCGCGCTCCTCCTCGCGCTTGCGCTGGAGGTCGAACTGGTTGCGCGCCGCGCGGGTGCCGAGGATGAAGCCGAGGAACATGCCGATCATCAGCACGCCGGGGATGAACAGGACGTGGCTGCCGGTCACTTGGCCTCCTTCGCGGCCGCGTCGAGCGCGCGGCGCAGGGTCACGAGCTCGACCTTGAGCGCCTGCTGACGGCGCCACAGGAACACGACGAACAGCGCCGCGAGGATCCACATCGCCGCGTACGCGTACACGACGTGGCGCTCGTTCTCGGCGATCTGCGCGTTGGCGGCGACGTGGGCGTCGATCGTCTTCTGATCGATCTGCTTGTCCACGGTGCTCGCGATCGACTGCGCGAACGCGGGATCGGCGTTCATGGCATCGACGCACGTCTGCCGCAGGTCGGCCGCACTGGGCTGCGCGGCGGGCGCGGGCTGCGCACCGGGCGCAGGCTGCGCACCCGCGGCGCCGCTGAAACCGAGGAGGACGAGCAGGACGAGTTTCTTCATTGCAGCACTCCCAGATCGAGCCCGCGCTCGCGCAGCTCGCGAGCCTCGCGCTCCGCACGCGTGCCCTGCACGCGCATGATGGTCAGCGTCAGAAACCACAGCAGGAACGCGATCGAGATCCACGACTGGCTCATCTCGTAGACGTCG
>DAIRFU010000379.1:0-6994 GCA_036794935.1 Kofleriaceae bacterium
GACGGCCCGCCGCGCTGGATGTTGAGGATCACGACCGGCAGCTCGGTCATCACGCCGAGGCCGATCGCCTCGCCCTTGAGCGCGATGCCGGGACCCGACGAAGCGGTCACCGCGATCGCGCCGCCGAATGCCGCGCCGATCGCCGCGCCGATCGCCGCGATCTCGTCCTCGGCCTGGAACGTCAGCGTGCCGAAGTTCTTGTACTTCGACAGCGAGTGCAGGATCGACGACGCGGGCGTGATCGGATAGCCCGAGTAGAACAGCTTCTTGCCCGCGAGCTCCGCACCGACGACGAGGCCGAGCGCGATCGCCTCGTTGCCCGTGATGTTGCGGTACATGCCCGGCGCGAACACCGCCGGCGGCACCTTGTAGACGGTCTGGAACACCTCGGCGGTCTCGCCGTAGTGATAGCCCGCCTTGAACACCTTCACGTTCGCCTCGCCGAAGCCCGGCTTCTTCGCGAACTGCTGGTGGATGCGGCGAATCTCGCCCTCGGTCTCGCGGCCGTACATCCAGAACACGAGGCCGAGCGCGAAGAAGTTCTTGCTGCGCCCCTTCTCCTTGTTCGACAGCTCGCTGCCCTCGAGCGCCGCCATCGTCAGCTGCGTGATGTCGAGCGCGTGGAGCCGGTACTTGTCGAGGCTGCCGTCCTCGAGCGGGTTCGTCTGATAGCCAGCCTTCTTGAGGTTCGCCTCGATGAACGCGCCGGTGTTGATGATCAGCGTGCCGTTCTCGACGAGGTCCTTGAGGTTCGTCTTGAGCGCCGCCGGGTTCATGCAGACCAGCACGTCGGGCGCATCGCCCGGCGTGTGGATCTCCGACGCCGAGAAGTGCAGCTGGAATCCCGAGACGCCGAACAAGCTGCCGGCGGGTGCGCGAATCTCTGCAGGGAAATCGGGAAAGGTCGAGATGTCGTTGCCCGCCTCGGCCGCCGCTTTCGCGAACTCGGTCCCGGTGAGCTGCATGCCGTCGCCCGAGTCGCCCGCAAAGCGGATCACGACTCGGTCCAGACTCTTGGTTTCCATTTCTGCTACCTCAACTCGTCGATCGACGAGCGTGCCGCGGACCTTACCAGTACCTCGCGGCGAACCCAAGAGACCGAAGAGCCTTGGCCTTTCAGAGCAGTTTCACCTGGTTAGGGATTTTTCGGACCGGGGGACGTGTACACGCTCAGCGAGCTCAACGCGACGTCTGCCTGCAGCGCGCGGATCGCCTGCTCGCCTCCGACGAGATCATCGCCGAGCTCGAGCGACACCTCGGTGGTGCTGACGCCGCGCACGACGCGACAGATCAGCCGACCGCTGCGCATCGTCGCACCGGTGACCACGCGCCAGCCGACCAGCGCGACCGGCTCGTCACTCGCGATCGGCGAGTCGAGCATCATCGTCGCGCTGCCGCCGTCGCCGCCCGCGGAGGCGACGAGCCGATCCGCTTGCAACGTGCACGTCCTCGCGAACGCGTCGTCGAGCGTGATCGCGAATCCGCCCGCTGGATCGCGCATCGCGAACGTGGCGAGCTCGGCGCGCACGAACAGGCCGTCACCGGATGCGATGCGCGCGCTCGTCCACGTCGCATCGCCGCTCGCCTGCGCGGCGTCGCCCGCGATCGTCCAGCCATCCCAGCCGCCCGGATCGGCCGCGAACGTCTCGAACGCGAACAGAACGTCGCCGGAGCCACCCGGCCTCGGGTCGCACGCATCACCGACCGCGTCGGGGAACGCCCGCACCGCGCGCTCGGTCGTATCGAGCTGCGTCGCGTTCGCGACGGCGGGGCAGTTGTCGCAGGCGTCGAAGATCCCGTCGCCGTCCTCGTCGTGCGGATCGGCGGTCGCCTGGCAGGGCACCACCGTCGCGTCCGGCGTCGCGTCGCCGCCGCCGCAGCCCGCCGCGATCGCGACCAGGTACAGCGGCGCTGCCAACGAGCGAAGCACCGTCCGAGCGTAGCGCGATCCGGAACCAAAAACGCCAGGCCCATTCCGGCCTGGCGTTTCCGTTCGCGAGCGAGACGCGTTACTTCTTCGGGTCCATCTTCGAGCGGAACTGCTTCTCGCCGGTCGCCATGATGACCTTGTCGTAATAGTCGTTCTGGCCGTCGGCGGTCTTCAGCTTCTCGTCGATCATCTGCTTGAAGTTCTCCTTCGGCAGCGCGCCACCGACGTGCGTGCCGTTGATGAAGAACGTCGGGGTCGAGTTGACCTTGAACTTCTGCAGCTCGGCCATGTCACCCTGGACGAGGTTCTTGCAGGCATCGCTCTGCATGTCGGCCTTGAACTTGTTCATGTCCAGGCCGATCTCCTTCGCGATGGCGTTGATGTTCTCCTCGTCCATCTTGCGCGTCTTGAACGCCTTCTCCCACCAGGTGTTCTTGAACTGCTGGAACTTGCCCTGCTTGCCGGCCGCGCAACCAGCGAGGTGCGCGGGCATGACCTGCGGGTGAACCACCAGGTTCTTGAACACGACGCGAACCTTGCCGTCGTACTCCTTCACGATCTCCTCGAGGGCCGAACTGACCCTCTCGCAGTAGGGTCAAGCAAAGTCCCAGGCTTCGACGATCGTGACGGGCGCCCCCGTCGCCGGGCCCTCGACGAGACCACCTTCGATGTTTGGCTTGACGTCGACCGCGAACACCGCCTCGGGGTCGGGCTCGTCACGCTGCTGTGCCTGCTGCTGCGCCTTCTGCTGGCCGTACACCTTCTGGAGGAACTCGAGCGCCTCGGCGTACTTCGCGTTCGTCTCCTCGAGCTTCTTCACGCGGGCTTCGAGGTTCCCGCTGCCGTCCATCTTCGATTCGTTCTGGCAGCCCGTAAACAGGGCCGCGGCCATCAGCACACAGGCTAGTGACTTCATGAGGGGCATCGTGCCGGTGAAAACCGGCCGTGACAAGGGGGCATTCCCCATGCAACAAAGCTTCTCGCCTTGCGCCGACTGCTGTGGATCTTGTTCATCATCTGCGCCTGCGGAGACGACGCCGCGGTGATCCCTGATGCGGCGACGGTCACCCCCGACGCAGACCTGACCTGCCAGCCGCAGTCCGCGATCGGCGCCTTCTATAGAAGAGCGCCCACGCCTCGGTTCATCGCTGGCCGGATGTTCACGGATGGCAAGCTCGACACCGCGATCGCCGACCCCGATCTGCGCTGGGACGGCGCGGCCTGGCACCTCTATTACCAGACCCCGCACGGCGACACGTTCGACCCGCCCGGGCCGATGATCATCCGCCACGCGACCAGCCCCGACCTCGTGACGTGGGCCTTCGACGAGGCGGCCGCGCTCACCGTGAGCGACGCCGGCGCCTGGGATGCCGCGAACACCGAGACGCCGACCGTGATCGAGAATCCGGACGCACCGGCCGACCGTCGCTATCTCATGCTCTACAGCGGCGCGGCCGGCGCGCTGCCCGGCTATGGATTCCCGGCGTACGCGATCGGCGCCGCGGTCTCCGCCGATGGCGTCACGTTCACCCGCGTGTCCGCCGCCGAGTCGCCGCATGCCGAGGAGGGCCTCGTGCTGACCGGCGCCGACGTCTACCCCGGCGCCGCCGGCGCGATCGTCGCCGATCCCGAGATCGCGCTCCTCGACGGCACGTATCACCTGTGGTTCTCGAGCTTCGCGTGCAGCGGTGAGAATTGCGCGACCGTGGACGCGTTCGGCATCGGCCACGCGACGTCGACCGACGGCATCCACTGGTCCGTCGAGGCCGCGCCGATCACCAGCCTCTTGCGGTCGAGCGCGGACCCGCGCAGCGGCGGCGAGCAGCCGAGCGTCATCTACGACGCCCTGCACTGCCGCTGGGAGATGTGGCTCACCAGCGACGACGCGACCGACACCGATGGCCAGCCGGTGACGTTCAACAACATGGCCGGCGTGTGGCACGCGACCTCGACGAACGGCACGACGTGGTCGATCAACTACCAGCAGGCGCGCGATCTGACCTGGGATCCGGACGCGGCGGGCGAGCACCTGGGCCTTCTGACCGGCGCCGATGTCGGCGCGAAGGAAAACGGTCGCTACCTCGTGTACGTCGGCTTCGATGATCAGGACGTCCCGACCGGCTCGTTTTTGCCCGATGGGTCGGAGGCAGGGTTTCGGGCGGGCGTGATGACGCTGAACCTCGCGACGCGCGACGCACCCTGACGATCAGTCGCCGCGGCGGCCGAGATCGGTGACGTCGATGCCGCGGTCGAGCAGCATCTGCTCGAAGCGCTGCGCGCCGAGGCTGCGCCACGTCTGGTACTCGTGCTCGCTGATCGGGAACACCTGCGCGAGCGTGATCGCGGGCGGTCCCTCGTCGAGCGGCAGCGAGATGCCCCACGCGCGCGGCGACAGCGCGTAGACGTGCGGCAGCCGCTCCGAGAGCTCGCCCACCTGCAGCGCGCCGACGACGTCGCGCACCATCGTGCCGGGCTCGGGGAAGAAGCGCGTCTCCGCGAGGTGAAACGCGAGGTTCGCGACGATCTGCGCGCACACGTCGCCGGTCGGCTCCGCGCCCGACGCGAGCACGAGCTCGACGCGCGGCCGCTCGCTGGCATCCCACTCCGCGTTGGACAGCCCGATCGTCAGGTAGGTCGTGCGGCCCGGCGCGGGCAGGTTCGGGACCCGGCCGACCTCGACGTAGCGCTCGGGATGGTTCGCGTGGTGATAGCGCTGGGTCGGGAACCCGCCGAACGCGGCGTGCAGCCGGTCGGCCGCGCGCGATGACACCTGGAGCAGGCTCGCGAGGTGCGGCACGCCGAGCGCCATCTCGGCCCACGTCGGTTGCAATGCGATCGTTCGTCGCAGGTAGTCCTTCGCGATCACCTTGTTGCCGATCTCGGCATGCGCGAGCGCCCCGCCCCACAGCGCGGTCGCGCTGTCCGGACGCAGGCCGATCGCCTGATCGAACGCGCCCGCCGCCTCGTGGGGCTTGCCGAGGCAGAGCAGCGCGTGACCGAGGCCGCGCCAGCCGAGCGCGTGGTGCGGGAACACGGCGACCGCCCGCTCGAAACGCGACGCGGCTTCGGAGAACTGCTCGGTGCGAAACAGCTCGTCGCCCTCGCGGACCAGCGCGTCAGCAGCGGCCTGACTCATGCCGGGGAAGTAGCACGACCTTTCCCGGTGCGGGTGTGTGCTATAGCACCGCGCATGACTGCGGCAGTTGGTGCAGACGTCGAGGCCCTGTGTTCGAAGTGCGGCGACGTCTGGCATGTTGTCGTCGCAAAAGTCGGCGAGCAGATCGTCAAGGTTCAGTGCAAGCAGTGCGGCGGCTATCACCGGTACAAGTCGCCGCACGGCGCACCGGTCGCGAAGCGGCAACCCTCGCTCACCACACCACGTGCCGAGCGCGCGCCCAAGGCGCCCGTCGAGCGCTTCGAGAAGCCGGCGGTCGCCGCTGATCTGACGAAGCCGGTGCGCGCGTACGGCGCGAGCCTCAAGTACGAGGTCGGCGAGCGCGTCGAGCACCCGAGCTTCGGCCAGGGCGTCGTCGAGCAGTCCGAGCCCGGCAAGATCACCGTGTTCTTCGCGTCGGGCCGCCGCGTGCTCGTGCAGTCGAAGGAAGGCACGTCGGCGAGCGGTCTGTCGCGCCCCAAGCCGTTCGATCACTCCAACGCCGCCGGCGGCAAGCGGGTAGGCGAGAGCTGATGGCGAAGCGACATCGACTCGGCTGGCTTGGTCCGATCCTCGTGTTGATCGGTGTGGCGGCGGGTGGGGTCGCGGTCTGGTACTTCCTCGTCGCCCAGCCGAAGGCGGGCGATGTCATCGACACGATCGTGCTCGACGATCACAGCAAGCTGCTGATCCGTGACGAGGCCGGCGGCGGTCCCCGCGACTTCGTCGAGCTCTACGAGCACGGCGCGCTCAAGTGGCAGGCGCTGATCCCGGCGTACGTGGGTACGCCCACGCGGCCGGCGGTGGCGTGGAGCGATCGCGTGATCACGGTGCGCGTCGAGCGCGACGGCCGCGCCGAGGTGTTCGCGTTCTTGCGCGAGACCTCGGGGAAGCTGGGCGCACTGCGCGTCGCGAAGGACAAGGAGCCGCTCCACATCCACCCCGAGGGGCCGATCACGCTGACCGATCACGTGCGCTCCTACGAGCTGGCCGGCGGCCCGGGCTGGCACGAGATCGTCGCGGTCGACCTCGCGAAGGGCGAGGGCGTGTGGAAGGTGAAGCTCGGGGCCCAGCCGATCACGGCAGGCGGCCTCGAGGATGGGGCGGTCTGGCTCGAGCAGGCGGGCACCCGGCGCTGGTTCGATGCCGAGACCGGCCGCGAGCGGTCCGCCGCCCAGGCATCCAAGTTACCGAACTAACAGGATTTTCGGAGCGAGACCGGGGTAACCGTGCGGTCGGGCCCGGGGTATACTCGTCCTGAATGGCCCTGGAACGCCCCCTGGTAGCTGACCCGACGATCTCGGGCGTTCACCGACTCGAGCTGGTTGCCGAGGATGCTCGCGAGCGCCCCCCGCGCACGTTCGATATCCCGGGCCGCACGCCGCCCGCGCCCGGCATCGGCGAGTTCGTGCCGACCTCGCTCGATGCGCCCGAGCTCTACCTCAACCGCGAGCTGACGTACCTGAACTTCTGCTGGCGCGTGCTCCACGAGGCGGAGGACGATCGGTTGCCGCTGCTCGAGCGCGCGAAGTTCCTCGCGATCATCAGCTCGAACATCGACGAGTTCTTCCAGAAGCGCATCGGCGGCCTCAAGCAGCAGGTCGGCGCGCAGCTGACCGCGATCTCGCCCGACGGGCGCACGCCGCAGCAGCAGATCTCCGACTGCCTCGAGGTGATCACGTCGCTCGAGAAGCGGAAGATCCGCATCCTCGAGAAGGGGATCGCCGACCTGAAGGGCCTCGGCGTGTGGATCGCGCCGTACAAGGAGCTCGACGCGCCGCAGCAGGCGTGGGTGCGCGAGCACTACGTGCGCAACATCTTCCCGCTGGTCACGCCGCAGGCGATGGACCCGGCGCATCCGTTCCCGTTCGTGTCGAACCTGTCGCTGAACCTCCTGGTCTCGCTGCGCT
>DAIRFU010000380.1:0-6989 GCA_036794935.1 Kofleriaceae bacterium
GCGCGAGCGATCCGCTGACCGGCGACCGCGAGGGCGGCGCGCTGCTCGCCGGGCTCGACCTCGCGCTCGATCCGGGCGCCACGATCGTCATCACGCCGGCGGCGCGCCTCGACATCGTGCGCACCGCGCCGGCGGCGATGGCGGCGGGACCGAGTGCCGGCATCATGGTGCCGACGCGCTGGGACGTCGTCCCGAGTCCGCGGCTGACCGCGCGCGCCGCGCTCGGCGACGACGTCGCGATCAAGACGAGTGCCGGCTGGTACGTGCGGCTGCCGACGCTCACCGAGCTGTTCGGCAACCGCGGCGCGACCGTCGGCTCGCCGGACCTGCGTCCGGAACGCGGACCGTCGGCCGATCTCGGTATCGTGTGGGCGCCGGCTGCACCGCTCGGCGTGGTCGATCGCGTGCTCGTCGAGGCGAGCACGTTCGCGACCCGGTCACACGACACGATCGCGTTCGTGTCGAGCGTCGGCTTCATCTCGCGCGCGGTCAACGTGTCGAACAGCCAGAGCTACGGCGGCGAGCTCGTCGCGTCGGCGCGGATCGCGCGCACGCTGTCGGTCACCGCGAACTACACGCGGCTCGTCACCGAGCAGATCACCGACGAGGCGAGCTTCGCGAACAAGCCGCTGCCGCGCCAGCCCGGCCACGCGATCTACGCGCGCGCCGACG
Source organism: Kofleriaceae bacterium (assembly GCA_036794935.1). GTDB lineage: Bacteria > Myxococcota_A > Polyangia > Haliangiales > Haliangiaceae > JABFXX01. Next base: position 673 of record DAIRFU010000380.1, read on the forward strand.
TGGTGCACCGCGTGCTCGGCCGCCGCGCGTCGCTGTGGCTCGACGGCAGCTACCAGTCCTCGACGTATCTCGATCAGGCGAACCTGTCGACCGTGCCGGCGCGTACGCTCGCCGGTACCGGCGCGCGCATCGAGCTCGCCGGCGGCATCGCCGCGTCGATCGCCGTCGAGAACCTGACCGACGCGCGCGTCGAGTACGTACCCCTCGATCCGCCGCCGCGGCCGGATCTCACCGAGACCAAGGCCGCGGTCGCCGACGTCGCGGGTTTTCCGCTTCCCGGCCGCACCGTCTACGTGTCCCTCGACTGGAGTTACTGATGAATCGATCGATCGTGTCCATCCTCGTTCTGCTCGCCGCCGCGTGCGGTGACAACCACGGCAGCCAACCCGACGCGGGCGACACCGGCGACGGCATGCCGGCCGACGCCGCCGTCCCGCGGCCCCGCGCGATCGCCGTCGCCGGTGACTTCATGTCACCGGGCACCGGCATCGTGTCGCGCCTCGACATCGACAATCTCGAGATGCACCAGAACCTGGTGCAGGGCGCGGCGCAGGGCGATCCGGTGGTGCGCCAGGCCGACGACAAGCTCTACATCGTCAACCGCTACGGCTCGAACAACGTGACGATCCTCGACGCGAGCACGCTGCAGCTCGTCGAGCAGATCAGCACCGGCGCCGACTCCAACCCGCAAGACGTCGCGGTCGTCGGCGACAAGCTCTACGTGCCGGCGACGGGCACCGCGGGTGTCGTCGTGCTGACGAGCGGCTCGACGGACACGACGACCATCGATCTGTCCGCGCTCGACACGATGGGCATGAACGATGGCAAGCCGGACTGCGTGTCGGCGTACGCCATCGGTACGAAGGTCTACGTCGCGTGCGCGATGCTCGACAACTTCGCCGCGGTCGAGGTCGGCAAGATCGCGGTGATCGACTCGACCACCGACACGCTGATCACGTCGGTCGCGATGAACTACAAGAACCCGTACGGCTTCTTCGTGCGCGCTCCCGAGACCTCGACGTACACCGGCGATCTGCTGATCGGATCGGCGCCGAGCCTGACCGCGTACACGGCCGGCTGTCTCGAGCGCGTATCGACCGGTGACACGCCGAGCGTCGGGTGCGGCCCGACGAACCAGCAGCTCGGCGGGTTCGCGAACAAGCTCGCGATCGCAGACGGCGGCGACACGCTCTACGTCGCCATCGGCACGTACGACGCGAGCTTCATGAACCCGACCGGCGTGCTCCGCGCACTCGATCTCGCGACCGGCACGCTCGCCGATGCACCGATCTCGGCGACCGACGAGCTCGTCATCGACGTCGCGGCATGCCCGGGCGGCGACGTCGTCGCGATGGACCAGACGCTGTCGGCGACCGGGCTGCGCGTGTGGCGCGGGCAGACCGAGCGCACGACCGAGGCGCTGTCGATCGGCTTGCCGCCGACGGTCAATGGTCTCGTCTGCTACGACGCGCTCTAGTCGGATCGGCGCCGAGCAGCTTCTGCTCGGGCTCGGTCGCCAGCAGCTGGAGGGCGGCGCGGTACGAGCGCGTCCACTCGCGCAGGTACTCGTCGGGCTCGTCGGAGACGTCGGCGCAGAGGCGCTCGAAGCCGGTCAGCCACTCGTCGACGAGGTCCGGGCTGGTCGCGACGCCGAGCTCGCGAAGCTCGAGCAAGAGGCCGATCGGTCCGCCGGCCGAGGTCTCGCCGTACGCGAAGCCCTCGTCGACGGCGCGCACGCAGTGCTCGCGGACCGCGCGCGCGATCATGATCGTCTCCCGCAGCTCGAGCAGCGGATCGACCATGCGGCCGTAGCTGGCGTCGATGCCGAGCACGTCGCGCGCGGCCTTGCTGTACGGCAGCCGCGGTCCGCTCGCGCCGACCTGCGCCGCGACCGTGGTCGCCTCGCGTAGACCCTGGGGCAATCCGGCGAGCGCGTCGTGCTGCGCGATCGCGTCGAGCTGGTCGGCGCTCGGATCGAGCAGCGTGAGCAGGCCGACGCACGCCGCGAACATCGGTGGATCGATCGGCAGCGTGATGCCCGCGATCAGGCGGCCGCGCTCGTCGAGCGCCTCGTCGCTGCCGTAGAGGACGGTGTCCCAGGTGCTCATGATCACTCGCGGGCGCTGACGCAGTATGCTTCGGCGACGATCTCGATCGTCGACGATGGAGACGCATTCTTGAAGTCGCATCGCCACGCCGCCGGCGTCGCGGTGTCGGTGATCGCGAGCGGCCGCGACGCGAGCAGCAGCGCCAGCCACGGCGGATCGGCGTAGCAGCCGCCGGTGACGAGCAGGTCGGACGCGCGCTCGCAGCTCGCGACGGCGGTCGCGACGAGGCCGGAGCCGACGGAGACGCGGTGCTCCTTGCGGCCGAGATCGGTCTTCTGGCCGTACGCGCCGGCGGGCCCCGGCGGACCCTTGGGGCCCTGCGTGCCCTGCGTGCCCTGCAGGCCCTGAGGTCCCTGCAGGCCCTGGATTCCCTGCGGGCCTTCCGGTCCGGGCGGACCCGGATCGCCCTTCGGCCCGCGCTCGCCGGCAAATCCCGGCGGTCCGATGCCGGCGGGTCCGGCAGGTCCGGCAGGTCCGGGCGGACCGGGTGGACCGTCGGGGCCCGCGGGTCCGCCGAGCCCGGCGGCGCTGCCCTTCGCGAGCAGCTCGCTCGCGACCGCCTGCGTGTCGAGCGCACCGCGCTGCTCGATCGCGGCGACGCGCTGCTCGGCCGCGGCGACGCGCTGCTCGAGCTTGGCGACCGTCTCGGCGTCGTCTTGCCGACACGCGGCGAGCGCGCAGAGCGAGACGGCCGCGACGCGGAGCATGCGTTGCATCGTACGCCAAGTCCCGCGCGCGGATCGGGGCGCCGCCTGCGCCGTTTTTTTGCCCCCGCCGATCGAATGAGCGTAGCTGGACGCATGATCGAGCTGGTCGATGTGCGACTCGACCACCCTCGCGGTGGAGAGCCGCTGGTGAGCGAGGCGAACCTCAAGGTCACTCGCGGCGAGGTCGTGATGATCGTCGGCGCCGCCGGTGTCGGTACGTCACGGCTCGTCGCCGCCGCGCTCGGTGAGGTCCCGGCGAGTGCGGGCCGCATCGAGGTGATGGGCCGCGACCTGACGAAGCTGCGCCGCGCCTCGCTGCGCCTGCTCCGCCGCCGCGTCGGCATCGTGCCGCAGGATCTGTGCTTGCTCGCCGATCGCAGCGTGCAGGTCAACGTCGCGCTGCCACTCGAGATCGACGGCCTGCCGCGATCGATGACGATCGTGCGCGCGAACGAGGTGCTCGCGACGCTCGGCCTCGCGTCGGAGGCGTCGCTGCCGATCGATTGCCTGTCGGCCGCCGAGCGCCAGCGTGTCGCGGTCGCCCGCGCACTCGTGCGCGAGCCCGAGCTCGTGATCGCCGATCACCCGACGAGCCTGCAAGACGCCGCCGGCGCCGAGCTCGTGTGCAGTGTGCTCGCCGCGGCCGGCGCGCGCGGCGCCGCGGTGATCGTGCTCGGCCGTGACCCCGCGCTGATCGACATCGCCGAGCAGCACGGCTGGCGCCAGCTCGCGCTCGCCGGCGGCAAGCTCGGCCCGCTGCACGAGGCCGATCTCGGCCGGCTCGTCGCCGAGCCCGAGCCGCCCGTCGAGCACGACATCCCGAACATCGTCCCGTTCCCGCTCAGCGCCCGCACGGCAGGTGTTGCATGAAGATGAGAACGCTCCGCAAGCTGCGGACACTCGCGCCTCGCCAGGCGGCGCGCCGCTACGAGTTCGACGTCACCGACGCGACGATGGAGCCCGATCCGGGGCCGCCGCCCGAGGCGGTGTTCGATCGCGTGACCGGACCGTGGGATCGCCGGCGTGCGGTCGCGATCCCGGGCGCCAGCGACGAGGAGACGTAGTGCTCGCACCGCACATCGCATCCGCGCTGCGACGGACGGCGCGGATCGCGGTCGAGCGTCCGCGCGCGACGCTATGGACGATGCTCGCGCTCACCGCCGCGCTGTTCGCGGTCGGCCTCGCCGGGCTCACCGCGATTCACGTCGAGCGCTGGACGCGCGCGCCGCAGCTCGGCGCCAGCATGGTCGTCTACCTCGGCGAGGGCGTCGATCCGGCGAAGGCACGAGAGCTCGCGGCCGAGCTCGCGACGCTGCCCGGCGTCGAGCGCGCCGAGCTGGTCGCCGCCGCCGATTCGGCAGCGCGGCTCGAGCAAGCGCTCGGCGGCGACAGCGCGCTGCTCGAAGGAATCGATCCCGCGGGGCTGCCCGCATCGGTCGAGGTCACGCTCGCGCCCGGCGTGCGCGACGTGATCGCGATGAGCCCGACCGTCCGCGCGCTACGCGGCGCGCCGGGGGTCGATGATGTGGTCGTCGAGGATGCCGGCGCCGATCGGATCGCCGGCACGTTGCGTACGGTGCGGCTCGTCGCGTGGACCGGCGCCGCGCTGCTCGGCGGGCTCGCGCTGATCGTCGTGCTCGCGTTCATCCGCGTCCGCCTCGATCGCGACGAGCAGGAGCAGACCGTCATGCACCTGCTCGGGGCGAGCCCGGCGTTCTTCGCGCTGCCGACCGCGCTCGCCGGCGCCCTGCAGGGGGCCGTCGCCGCGCTGCTCGCCGCGCTCGCCCTCGCCGCCGGCATCGCGGTGTACGGCGATGGCATCGCGCGCGCGCTACACGCCGCGCTCGGCACCGTCGAGATCGCGCGCCCAGACGTGCAGATGCTCGCGCTGTTCGTCGCGCTCGGTGCGGGGATCGGGCTCGTCGCCGGCGGCCTCGCGGGAGCCAGCCGTGCGGTTCGCTAGCGCGCTCGCCGGGCTCGTGCTGGCCGCCGCGCCCGCACTCGCCGGTGATCCACCGCCGCCGGCGGCCCGCCCCGATCCGCACGTCGCGATCGCGGGCCAGCTCGCCGCCGAGATGGAGACGCTCGACCAGACGATCGCGACCGTGGGCGACAAGCTCGCCGAGGCCGACGCGCTGCGATTGCGCCGGATCCACGCCGCGCACCGCATCCTGCGCTCGCCGCTCTCGCCCGACGCGAGCCCGGCCGAGCGGATGGCGTCCGCGCGCCGCCGCGCCGCCGCACGCCTGCTGGTCGATCGCGACCGCGCCGAGCGGGCGCTGCTCGCCGACGAGGCCGCGCAGCTCGCCGCCGCGCGCACGACCAAGGTCACCGCGAGCGCGCGGGTGCCGACGATCGTGTTGCCCGACGCGATCGAGCAGCCGGCCGACGGCACGATCGCGCGTCACTTCGGGACCTACGAGCACGAGCGCTCGCACGCGACGTTGACCCGGCGCGGCCTCGACTTCCAGACCGAGTGGCACGCGCCCGCATCGGCACCTGCCGACGGCGTGGTCCGCTACGCCGGCCCGATCCGCGGCCTCGATCATGGCGTCATCGTCGATCACGGCGATTACCTCACCGTCATCGCCAAGCTCGGTGAGCTGGCGGTCCCGGTCGGCGCTCACGTCCACCGCGGCGACCGCCTCGGTCGTGCCGAGCACAGCCGCGTGTACCTCGAGGTCCGCGCGAAGGTCGGCCCCGGCGGCATCCCGATCGATCCCGAGCCGCTGCTCGCCAGGTGATCGGCTACGCTATCCGCGCATGAGCCGCGCCACGCACGTCGCCAGCTTCATCGTCGGTGCGATCACCGGGTCGGCCGTGCTCGCGGTCGCGGTGCCCAGGGACGTCGCGCGGTTTCGCGCGTTCGACTCGTTCGCGCAGGCGCTCGCGCTGATCGAGACGAGCTACGTCGATCCCGTCGACGAGCAGAACCTGCTCGCGGATGCGATGCGCGGCATGCTGCACAACCTCGACGTCCACTCGACGTACATGCCGCCACGGCGCTACCAGCGCGTTCGTCAGGACACCGAGGGCGAGTTCGGCAGCGTCGGCATCGTGCTCGCGCCGGGCTTCCTCGATGACGCCCGGCCGGGCGTGCCACCGTATCCGATCGTCGACGAGCTCGCGGCCAGCTCGCCGGCGGCGGTCGCCGGCGTGCAGCTCGACGATCGCGTGGTCGCGGTCGACGGCGCACCGACCGCGGCGGCCGGCAAGGAGCTCGCGGAGGCGGGCGTGTGGGAGGCCAAGCTGCGCGGCCCCTCGGGGACGCGCGTGACGCTGTCGATCCTGCGCACCGGGTGGCGGCAGCCGCGCGGGTTCACGCTCGTGCGCGCGCAGGTCAAGCAGGAGAGCGTCGCCTGGCGCGTCATCGAGCCGCACGTCGGCTATCTCCAGATCTCGCGCTTCGTCGAGGCGACCGCGGCCGATGTCACGGCCGCGCTCACCGCCCTGCGCGCGAAGCACGCGCTCGGCGTGCTCATCCTCGATCTGCGCGATGACC
>DAIRFU010000381.1:0-6978 GCA_036794935.1 Kofleriaceae bacterium
CTCGCTACAGGCGAAGTATCGGGCGACGTGGAGCCGCGTCGCCGCGCACCTGGTGGCGAGCTACCGGTTGCGCCGCCACGAGGAGACGGAGCCCGACGCGGTGATCTCGGCAGCCGGCAAGATCGAGCACGCGATCGAGGATGCACGTTCGACGTCGGCGCGCGAGGCGCTGCGCGCGGCCGCGCTCTCGATGGATCGGGCGCGAGCTCGTCGCAGCCGGCTCGAAGAGCGCGAGGCGGTCGAGATGTGGCACGCGCTCGTCAGCGGCCGGTGGACGCTGGTCGACCGGGTCGACCGCGATGGCCGCCGCTACTTCATCGCGCGCAAGAACGATCCCGAGGTTGCACGCCATCACGCGTTGACCCGCAGGGAGCGCCAGGTCGTCGGCTTCGCGGCACTCGGCCACACGAACAAGCTGATCGCCTACGAGCTCGGTCTGTCCGTCTCGTCGGTGGCGGTCTACCTGGACATCGCGATGGAGAAGCTCGGCGTATCATCGCGTGCCCAGCTGATCGTCGCGGCGCGCGCGTTCGGCGGGGGTGCGCGGTGACATGAGGCGTGCAGCGGTCGAGGTGATCGAGGCTGCGTATCGCAGCGCGGGCTCGACGTCGGCCTGGCTGCAGGCGATCGCCGCGGCGATGCCGGCGCGCGCCCACGGCCTCGGCATCCTGTGCGACACGTATCACATCGACGAGACCGGTCACGTCGCGATCGATGTCGTGGACCAGCTGGACACGCCCGCCGATCTCGAGCCGGTGATGCGGCTCGAGCTGCCCATGATGCCGCCGGAGTACGTCAAGGAGACCTGGGCGAGCCTGCCGTGCAACACCGCGCTGATGAGTGGGTCGCCGACGACACGCGCGCAGACCCGTGCGTCGCTCGAGCGTTACCTCGGTCCCTACGGGATCCGCGACATCTTCGTGATCAACGGCATCGATCCGACCCAGCACGGTGTCTACATCGGTACGCTGCTCGGTGCGGAAGCGACCGTGTCACATCGCGAGCGCTCGACGTGGAGCCGTGTCGCAGCGCATCTCGCGGCCAGCTACCGGCTGCGTCGCATCGAGACAGCCGATCCGGATGCGGTGATCACGCCGGCCGGCCGCGTCGAGCACGCGATCGATGAGGCGAAGGCGGCGTCGGCGCAGCAGGCTCTGCGCAACGCGGCGCTGGCGATCGATCGGGCACGCACCCGAGCGAGCCGGCTCGATGAAGGCGACGCGGTCGCGATGTGGCACGCGCTCGTCAACGGACGCTGGACGCTGGTCGATCATGTCGATCGCGACGGCCGCCGCTACTTCGTCGCGCGCAAGAACGATCCCGAGGTCGCACGTCATCACGCGCTGACCCGGCGCGAACGCCAGGTCATCGGCTTCGCCGCGTTCGGTCACTCGAACAAGCTGATCGCCTACGAGCTCGGCCTCTCGGTGTCGTCGGTCGCGGCCTATCTCGAGATCGCGATGGAGAAGCTCGGCGTGGCTACGCGCGCGGAGCTGATCGTCGCCGCCCGCGCATTCGGTGTCGACGCCCGCTAGGTACCCCGCACCGGAAGCGAGTGACCGCCTCACGAGCCCGAGCCCGAATCTCCGAGCCTGACGCCCATCCGGGTCAACTCGCGCTCGGGCTCGGGCTCGGCTGATCACCAACGTGCGGGCGGCTGTCCTACGAGCCGTAGTGCACGCTGGCCGCCGCCTGCGTGAGCCGCGCGATCAGCGCGGAGCGCGACTCGACGTCGAGCTTGCGTAGCACCGACGCGACCTGGTTCGCGACCGTGCGGATCGCGACGCCGCGCGCTTTCGCGATCGCGGCATTGGACTTGCCGTCGAGGATCAGCGCGACCACCTCGCGCTCGGCGGCGGTGAGGTCGGCGGGCAACGGCGGGACCAGCGGAATCGCCAGCCGCACGAACTCGGTACCTGCGACGGCGAAGTGCGCCACCGACCTGCCTCGGATCCCTGGTCTGGACTTCCGCACCACTCGCTTGTCTCGGCGTACCACTCGACCGTTATACGCGAGTCGGAGGGGCGCCGCGCACTCGATCCCGCGGCAAGGCACTTGCAGCGCCGAGCGTCGTGAGGCCCCCGATGCGGCGAGCTTGCGAGCTTTTCGGGATCGGCGGCATGGCCGTCGCGGCGACCGCGCTGATCGCGTATGCGCAGACGGCGCCGGGTCCGGGGCAACCCGCGACGACGGAGGTCCGCGCGCTCGCGCCGGTCCTCTGCTACGAGGGCGCGGAGACCGGCGAGAACCTCGCGCGCCTGAGTGCGTTGCAGCTCTGCGTCGGAGCGGTCAGTGACGCACCGGCGCGTTGCTCTGCCGATGCGTCGGCCCAGGGAAGCTTCGCGGACTCCCAGGTCGTCCGCCTGTGTACGATGGCGACCTCCACGGATCCCGCGGAGTGTGCTCGGCGTCTGGCCGACACGACCGCTCTGCCGGCGACCACCATCGTGCAGTACTGCGCCGCGAACCCGTGGCCGGTGGTCCCCGCCCTCGGTAGCGGTGATCCCGCGTGCATCGAGGCGGCGCTCGATCGCGTCGGGCTGCCGCAGCTCGACGCGTCGCGGCTGTGCGCGGGCTCGGGGTCCGACGCTCCGGTGGCGTGCTTCGAATGGGGCGACGACCGGCTGGCCATCGCGAACGCGGACCTGATCACGCTGTGCGCGGCGGTCGTGGTCGATCGGCCGCAGGGGCTCGCGCCGGCCGCGCAGTACTGACCCGATGTATGCTGGGGGGCCGGTTCGCCGCGCACCCAGGATGTCCACGCCGTCGTTCGACCCGATCTCGCTGCTCGAGGATGCCTATCGACCGGCCGGGGATCCCGCGCGCTGGCTCGCCCGCAACGCGCGACAGATCGTGGCGGCGCTCGACGTCGACGGGATCGGCGCGATCTCGTACTTCGTCCGTGACGACGGCTACGTGCCGACCGACGTCATGTATCAGCCGGGTACGGTCGATCTCGGGCAGGAGGCGGCCCTCGCGAGCCTGAGCGCCGGTACCGCCAGGATGACACCGGCGCAGCTGGAACGCGCGTTGCTCGCGATGCAGCAGCCGGGGGCGCATGGTTTCATCGAGACGTTCGGCGAGATCACCGCGGAGGCGCGGGCGCCGTTCGACGACCCGGCCGCGGTCCACGACAGCCCGGCGGTGGTGATTCCTACCGGCGAGCACGTGGTCGCGATCGCCGCGACGCTCACCCGGCGCGTGGCGTCCTTCACGCACTCCGAACGGCGGCTGTGGGAGCGCGTCTCGATCCACCTCGGCGCAGCGTGCCGGCTGTCGGCGCGCGCGGCGTCGGTCGACGCGCCGGATGTCGAGGCCGTGCTCGATGGCCATGGGCGCGTCGTCGATGCCCGCGGCCCCGCGAAACCGCCGCGTGCACGTGCGCTGCTGCGCGGTGGTGTCCGCAGCATGGAGCGCGGCCGCACGAAGGCCGGGCGCGCCGAGCCCGACAGCGCGCTCGAGCTATGGCGCGGCCTCTGCGCCGGGAGGTGGTCGCTCGTCGATCATGTCGACACGGATGGCAAGCGGTTCGTGCTCGCGCGCCGCAACGATCCCGAGCGGCTCGCGCCGTTGCCGTTGACGCGCCGCCAGCGCCAGGTCGTGTTCTATGCGTCGGTCGGCTGGTCGTACAAGCAGATCGCGTACGCGCTCGGCCTGGCGTCGGAGGGGAGCGTCTCGGTCCACCTCGCCAGCGCGCTCGAGAAGCTCGGGGTGGCATCGCGCGTCGAGCTGATCCGGGTCACGAGCCAGTGGGCCGCGACGATCGCGGGATCGAGCTCGCCAGCGGCGGACGAGCGCGAGCTGACCGCGGCCGAGCGCGAGGTGGCGGAGCAGGTCATCGTCGGAGCATCGAACCAGCAGATCGCGTCGCAGCGGGGCGTCAGCGTGCGTACGATCGCGAACCAGCTGGCGAGCATCTATCGCAAGCTCGATCTACGTGATCGCCACGAGCTCGTCAGGTGGCTATCGAGTCGCGCGGTCACGTAGCCGTTGGTCCCGGGCATGCACGCGGTCGATCCGTACCAAGGAGGATCACGATGCGGGCATCTGGACTTCACACCTTCGTCGCGCTCGGGCTGGCGTTCGCCGGCTGCGCGACCGCACCCAAGACCGCCTCGGAGCGGAGCGCTCTGGACACGCGCGCCGAGGCGACACTCCAGTCGATGAGGAGTGCCGACCTGGGCCTCGACGCGCTACTGGCTTCTGCGTACGGCTACGCCGTGTTCCCGGAGATCGGCAAGGGCGGTCTGATCGCCGGCGCCGCGTACGGGCGGGGCGTGGTCTACGAGAAGGGCAGGCTGACCGGCTACGTCGAGCTCAACCAGGGCTCGCTCGGCGCGCAGATCGGCGCCCAGACGTTCGCGGAGCTGATCGTGTTCCGCGATCGCACCGAGCTGCAGCGGCTCAAGGCCGGCAACTTCTCGCTCAGCGGCAATGTCTCGGCCATCGCACTGACGACGGGAGCCGCCGCATCGGCGCGGCTCTCCGACCCGGTCGCGGTATTCGTGATGCCGCGCGGCGGTCTGATGGCCGAGCTGACGGTGAGCGGCCAGCAGATCAACTTCCAGCCGAAGGGCGGCTGAGCCCCGCGCCGACGCGGCACTTGCCGTGCATCGCCGTCGAGTGATGGCGAGGTTCACGCGTTGGTTCGATCAAGTCGCGCTCGGAGACATCGCACTCGTCGGCGGCAAGACGGCGTCGCTCGGCGAGATGTACGGCGCGTTACGCGAGGCCGGGATCCGCGTACCCGGTGGATTCGCGATCACCGCCGACGCCTACCGGGAGATCCTGGAGGCCGGTGACCTGCGCGGCCACCTCGTCGAGCTGTTCGCCGGACTCGACAAGCGTCACCGCGATCTCGCGGATCTCGCAGAGCGCGGACGTCGCGCCCGTGCGCTGGTGCGCGACGCAGGCGTCCCCGCGCCGGTATGGGCGGAGATCGAGCAGGCGTATCGCCGGATGTGCGAGGAGTACGGACGCGATGTCGACGTGGCGGTGCGCTCGTCGGCGACGGCCGAGGATCTGCCGACCGCGTCGTTCGCGGGCCAGCAGGAGAGCTTCTTGAACATCCGGGGCAAGGCGGCGCTGCGCGATGCGGTGTCGCATTGCTTCGCCAGCCTGTTCACCGATCGCGCGATCGCGTACCGCCTCGATCAGGGCTTCGGCCAGCTCGACGTGGCGCTGTCGATCGCGGTGCAGAAGATGGTGCGCTCGGACCTCGCGTGCTCCGGCGTGATGTTCACGCTCGATACGGAGAGCGGGTTTCGCGACGTCGTCTCGATCGAGGCGGCGTGGGGGCTCGGCGAGAACGTCGTCAAGGGCACGGTCGATCCGGACGAGATCACCGTGTTCAAGCCGACCCTGCGCGCGGGCAAGCGGCCGATCCTGCGGCGGCGGGTCGGCGACAAGCACCTCCGGCTCGTCTACGCCGAGGGCGTTTCGGGACAGACCACGCGCAACGAACCGGTCGCCGAGGTCGACCGCCGGCGGCTGTGCCTCGCCGACGACGACATCCTCACGCTCGCGCGCTGGGCGATGATCATCGAGGATCACTACTCGCGGCAGGCCAGCGAGCCGCGGCCGATGGACATCGAGTGGGCGAAGGACGGTCGCACCGGCGCGCTGTTCATCGTCCAGGCCCGGCCGGAGACCGTCGAGTCGCGGCGGGACACCGCACAGGTCCAGACGTTCGTGCTCGAGTCGCGCGGCGAGGAGCTCGCCGTCGGCCGCAGTGTCGGTCGCAGGATCGCGTCGGGCCCGGCGCGGGTCGTGCACGACGCCGGCCAGCTCGAGGCGGTGAAGCCGGGCGATGTGCTCGTCGCCGAGACCACGACGCCTGACTGGGAGCCGATCATGAAGCGCGCGGCTGCGATCGTGACCGACCGCGGCGGCCGGACGTGCCACGCCGCGATCGTCGCGCGCGAGCTCGGCATCCCGGCGGTCGTCGGCACCGGCGATGCGACGCGACGGATCGCCGATGGCGCGACGGTGACGGTCTCGTGCGCGGGTGGCGATGCCGGCCGGGTGTTCGCCGGCGCACTGCCGTTCCGCGTCGACACGCTCGATCTCGGAGAGCTGCCGGCGACGCGGACCCGGCTCGAGATGAACGTCGGCGATCCCGAGCAGGCGTTCTCGCTCGCCGCGATCCCCAACGACGGCGTTGGCCTCGCGCGGATCGAGTTCATCGTGACGAACGCGATCCGCGTCCACCCGATGGCGCTGCTCCACCCCGAGCGGCTCGAGCGCGAGGTCCGCCGCCAGGTCGATGCGCTGACCGCCGGCTATCCCGACAAGGCTGCCTACTTCGTCGATCGGCTCGCCGAGGGCATCGGCACGATCGCGGCGGCCTTCTACCCCAAGCCGGTCGTCGTCCGGCTCTCCGACTTCAAGAGCAACGAGTACGCGAGTCTGATCGGTGGTGCCGCATTCGAGTTGCCCGAGGCAAACCCGATGATCGGACTGCGCGGCGCATCGCGCTACACGCACCCGAGCTACGCCGACGGGTTCGCGCTCGAGTGCGAGGCGCTGGTCCGCGTGCGCGGCGACATGGGCCTGGACAACGTCCGCATCATGGTGCCGTTCTGTCGCCGCGTCGAGGAAGGCGAGCGAGTGCTCGCCGCGCTCGCCGATCACGGGCTGCGCCGTGGTGAGGGCGGGCTCGAGGTCTACGTGATGTGCGAGATCCCGAACAACGTGATCCGGATCGATGACTTCTGCCGCATCTTCGACGGCGTCTCGATCGGCTCGAACGACCTGACGCAGCTCGCGCTCGGGGTCGATCGCGACTCCGAGCTGGTCGCGTTCGACTTCGACGAGCGGGATCCAGGCGTGCTCGAGCTACTCCGGCTCGCGGTCGCCGGGGCGAAGCGCAACCACCGGCACGTCGGCATCTGCGGCCAGGCGCCGTCGGACTATCCCGAGATCGCCGAGCTACTCGTGCGCATGGGCATCGACGCGATGTCCCTCGATCCCGACGCG